>CANQUZ010000257.1 GCA_947627165.1 uncultured Roseburia sp. | reverse complement strand
CCTCTTCCGCCCCCGGATACCGGAAATTGACATTGTGAAATTGCAGCGTTCCCCGGTGGGATTTTAAGTGTTCCGGGTTTTCTTTATCCATAACAGAAGAATCCGTCCGGATGACCTCGTCAATGCGCTCCGCCGCCACCGCCGCACGGGGCAGCATAATGGACATCATGGTGAGCATCAAAAAGGACATCACAATCATCATGGAATAGGTAATGAATGCTGTCATAGAGCCTACCTGCATAGTCCCCGCATCAATTTTATGGGCACCCACCCAGACAATTCCCACGCTCAATAAATTCATAATCATCATCATGCCCGGCATCATAAACGTCATGACGCGGTTGGTAAACAGCATGGTTTTGGTCAGATCTTTATTGGCAAGGTCAAACCGCTCCTCTTCTTTTTCTTCCCGCCCAAAAGCGCGGATCACGGAAAGCCCGGTTAAAATCTCCCTTGCCACCAGGTTGATGCGATCCACTAAGGTCTGCATCAGCTTAAATTTGGGCATGGCGATGGCGACTAATACCATCACATACCCTAAAATCACGAGGACCGCCAGCGCGATAATCCACCCCATGCCGGCTCCGGTCTGCACGACTTTCAGGATTCCTCCAATCCCAAGGATTGGGGCATAGGCAACCATGCGGATTAGCATGGCGGATACCATCTGTATCTGCTGGATATCATTGGTACTTCTGGTGATTAAGGACGCGGTGGAGAACCGATCCATCTCCGCATTGGAAAAACCAACTACTTTCTTGAAAATCGCTTCCCTCAAGTCATGACCGATGCCGGCTCCAATCCTTGAGCCAAAAAATCCCACAAGGATTGCCGCTATTCCCATGACAAATGCCATCCCAATCATTTTCAATCCTGTGGACCAAAGATAGGACTTCTGTATCTCCCCGATATCCAAGCCTGCCGCCTCGTCGCATGACGCCGCATAAGCGGCTCCCATGGATTTTACGATAGAGCTGCCCATGGTTTCGATGGTGGTTTCCAGAGTCTCCCGCAAAGACAATATCTGCTCCCCGGACAGTTTCCCGGAGGCAGCCATCCCTGCAAAGAGAGGCCTCATATCCACAGCAGTCACCATGACCGTATTTCCGTCTGCATCTTCGCTTTCCCGCTCAAAAGTCTCTAACGGCACTCCTAAGGTCTTTCCAATCTCTTCTATGGTCATAGAATCCAAAACCGAAGCCTCCTGCCCCATTTGCTGCGCAAGCGCCTGTTTGAACGCGCTTTCCTCCATGGAAGACATCTGGTAATTCAGCGTCAGAGGCAACAGAAACGTATCATCTAAGTCCTCTAAATCCTCTTGCGCCGCCGTAAGCCGGTAATTGTTCCCTTCTTTCTGATAACTGCTTTCCCATAGGGCGCACTCCTCCTCCGTCATAAAGAGCTGCGCCAGATGAAACTCTTCTTCGGTCACTTCCTCCGGAACGATATGCGCTATCCCTTTGTTTATGATGCCCACATCAATGATATTTGAGGTGTAGGACGGCAGCGCCAAATCGCACCATGCCTGCACAATCAACAGGGCAAGAACAATCAAAACGGATTTCCAGTAAGGAAGCATATTTTTAAAAATTTTACTCATGTTCCCGTTTCCTTTCTTTTTTCTTTTTTCTACTTTCAATCTCTTCCTCTGTAATTCTGTACAGCTCATCTAAATATCCGATTAACCGCTCCATATCCTCCGAGGACATTTTAGAAAGCGACGCTTCCAGCACTTCATCAAACATCCGTTTGCATTCCTCTAAGACCTTCCTTCCCTGATCTGTCAATTCTACATAAGTATTCCGCCGATCCGCCTGGTTGACGGTTCGTTCAATCAATCCTTTTTCCTCTAAGTTTTTTAAGGTTCTTGAAATAGCGGACGCTTTTGTCTTCATCGCCCCTGCCAGCTTCGATGTCGTAATCCTCTCCTCTCCATGCTCGCAGTTAAAATGCGCAATGGTTAAAAGGGTCATACCGTCCATTTTGGTCATATCAGGAAACAAATCTCCAAACCGCAATTTATGAAATTGAGAGATGGAAGAAAAAAACCTCCTGTAAACAATCTCCACGCTTTCACCTCCTGCTCAATAATTAACATTGTTATTTATTTTCAGAGTTAAAAAATAACATGGAAAACAATATCTGTCAATCCTGTTTTTCCAATGTATGCAAATTCCAAGTACCAATAACAAAAACAAGCCACCGGCTAAGCCAGTGGCACTGATTATTCCAAATATAATATTTTATCGTTCTCTTCCTAACTCCGGAAATGAAGAAAATGACAAAGCTGCAGTTCAGTCTGCAAGCAGCCATTCTATTAGGTTCTCAGACTTGATTCCTTCGTATGAGTTATCCAGTCCCGGTTCAAGCGACAACACAATCTTTTCATAGTTATCACGTATTTTTTGCAGAGGGGCAAGCTCACGTTTTCTTACATCCTCGCTGTTCATGGATTCTGTCACTTGAATATATTTCCGCTCGCCGGCGGCAGCTGCGATGAAATCCACTTCCATATGATCAATCTTACCGATTGCAACATCGTATCCTCTGCGAAGAAGCTCAAAATAGACGACATTTTCGATGGCATGACCGCTGTCGCGATTTCGGAATCCCAACAGATAATTCCTCAGAGCGATATCGACAATATAGTACTTGCCGAGTGTGCGGAGATATTCTTTTCCTTTGATGTCGAAGCGTTTAATCTCATAGAAAAAATAGCTTTCCAGCAGTGCGTTGACATACGCCTGAACCGTGTGCGCGCTCGGCGCGCCTTTCCGCTTACCATCCTCAAGAAGTCCTTCATTCACTAAGGTATTGCCTATGGATGCAATCGAAACATTCGATCCGATATTATCTGCAAGGAACATGATAATCTTACGAAGCAAGGCCGGGTCAGTAATGCGCTTCTGCCCCCGGCGCCTTTCCCGCTCCAAAATATCGCGGATGACAACGGTGGAATAGATGCCGTCAAGGAGGGAAAGTGCTTTTTCCTGATCAAGTCCGACATCAGCGATGCCCGGCATCCCGCCAAACCGCATAAATGCTTCAAATGCCTCCCGCAGATCATAGCGTTCGCCATTTTTATCAAACACCTGCTTATGAACGCCGCCAAGCGCGCTTTTTGTCTCCCTTACCTCAAAATCATGAAAAGAAAGAAACTCACTGAAAGAAAGCGGCAGCATTTTAATCTCCACGCATCTGCCGGAAAGATAGGTGGAATATTCCGAGGAAAGCAGGTACGCATTGGAACCGGTCACATAGAT
>CANQUZ010000256.1 GCA_947627165.1 uncultured Roseburia sp. | reverse complement strand
TGCTCAAAACCAAGCTCCCGCAGCACGCGCCGCACAGGAAGGTTGCCGGTCCCGTGCAGCGGCGTATAGACAATCTTCAAATCCTTTGCCACCTCCCGGATGAGCTCCGGGTGAATACTCTGCTTTTTAAGCTCCTCCATGTAACGGTCGTCAATCTCCGCGCCGATCGTGCGGTAGAGTCCCGCCTCCTCCGCCGCGGCGCGCTCCATCGTCTTGACCATGTCAAACGACGTCACCTTTGCGACCTCGGCGAGGATATTTTTATCGTGGGGCGGCGTGATCTGCGCGCCGTCCTCCCAGTAGACCTTGTAGCCGTTGTACTCTCTCGGATTGTGGCTCGCCGTGATCACGATCCCGGAAATACAGCCCAGCTCACGCACAGCAAAGGAGAGCTCCGGCGTCGGGCGCAGGCTGTCAAAAACATAAGCGCGGATCCCGTTCGCATTCAGGCACAGCGCTGCCTCCTCCGCAAACTCCGCAGACATCCTGCGAGAATCGTATGCGATCGCCACACCCTTCTCCTGTCCGCCCTGCGAAAGGATATAGTTAGCAAGCCCCTGTGTTGCCTGCCGCACCGTGTAGATATTCATGCGGTTCGTGCCCGCGCCGATCACGCCGCGCAACCCCCCTGTGTCTGTACACCACTGTCTGTATCGCTCCCTGTACTCCATAGTCGTCTCTCTTTCTTTTTTCCTGTTTTTTAATTTTATTCTTACCTCGCATTATAGCTTAATTTAGCTGATTTGTAAACTAAAATTCATATTTTTCATAGATAGAGTTTAGCCTGCCAGGCATTTTTCTGCACGAACCTACGGGCATGGACTGGACTGTTTTTTACTGAAAAGGAGCTGCACACTAAACAGCTTAGTGTAACAGCTCCCTGAGCATTGAATCATATGCCTTGTTATTTAATTTTCTTTACTTTTCTAGTTTTTTAACATTTAAAGCACCCTAATCTTGTGTCCAAACAAATGATGTCATTTGCACACTTTAATCTTATCACCCTGGCTTCGAATCCACATATCAATCCCACTCCCGAAGACCTCGGCATTCATTGTATATACCCCGTTCTCTTCGTGAAGGATTTGGGCTGTAGGAAGCCTGTCCAAAATTGCATCTACATCATTTCCCGTATATTCAAAAGTTATCTTCCGCAGCTTGCCGCCGTACATGAACTGTATTCGTTTCCGAAATTCACCTTCCTCAAATCGGCTGCTGTAAGGTATGAGAAACCGCTCATCCAACACTTTCAATGACTTAATCCGATCAATCCTGTATATTGTAGGGAAAGAGTCGTTCAGCACATCAAATCCCTTCCGAATGTCCTCATCATCAATGAATGCCGTAAGGTAAAAATAATACTCAGAGAACATAATTGCCACTGGCTTCACTTTCCGATGCACCACAGCCTTATCCTTGGTGCGGAAATAGTCCATCTCAACATACCTTGCTTCCCGAACCGCCTGTCCTATCTCCCACATCTTTTCGAGAAATTCCGACTTGTGTCGCGGCTCTACGTAATGAAATTCTTCATTGATTATGAGATCCCTTACCAACTTTTGGTTGCTCTGCGGCACACAGCAGGTAATCAACTTATCAAGCATTCCAACCATCTCCTTCTTGGTAAATGCCCTGCTGTCCAAAAGAATCTTGCAGAGAGCAAGCACTTCGCTATTTTTCAGCCGCATCTTATAAAGGGTTTCCAGCCGGTATCCCTTTTTTTGCCTATCGTAAATTACAGTGTTAACCACCCCCGTTCTCTCCGAATCGGTGTCCAGGAAGTTCCTGATATCATCGATATCTCTTTGGATACTCCTCTCGTTAACCCCGTACCTCTGAGCCTCCTCTGCCTTATTTATCACATAGCCGTCAGTGAGCTTAGCATATATCTGAAGCACCCGACCAATCTTGTCCTCTTTCATTTCCTCTTCCATATGACCTCCTATAACAGGAGCATTATATCAAACGAGAATGACATATTGTGTCATTCCAACTTTTTTGAAAAATTTTCTCCAATTCTTGTATTACCAGCAGCCATTTTACCGTCCGTAAGTTTTACAGGCATCCGCAATATCGCCCGCATATCTTCCAGCTTCGTTCCCCCCTCAACCTTGCCTTCCCCGCACAAAATCTGAATGGGCAATCCAAATTTTCCATCGGCAGCTATCATGCACGCCCTTCTTCCGCCATATATATACTTCCTTACAACAGTCTTATCCTATTTTATACGTTTCAATACTATTTATCAACAGATTACGACAAATCCACATAGAATATCGTAACAGTTCAGCCCATGCCATTCGCAATCCCGCACTACGTGCTTCAAAGCTTACTGTCGTAAGCGGATTGCTCATGAACGGGCGTTCTGCTCATAAGCAGCCTCGTAAGCTCATTCATGCAAGCATGATTCGCCTACGAGGCTGCTTATGGCTGAACTGTTACAGAATATCGTTGTAACAAATATACACAAAATTTCTTCATTAAAGCAAGAAAAATGGATAAAATGTACAATTTTTTTTGCTTTGTGGAGATTTCCGCCTTATTCTTTCACTACCACCCTATCCGCGAAGCAGGCTGCCATGAGATCCACCAGTGTGCCCCACTGACAAAACCTATCCACTCACCATCCTTTCAAAAATGGGCATAAGAAAAGCACCCACCTAAAAGGCAGATGCTTAACCTTGTCAATATATTTATTCCCTGAATATCCAGATAAATTTAAGGGAATGATAAATCAATTATGGAAATTAGTTTATTCGGTAGTAACACGTATTCTTTCCTGAACCTTCCCGTTTCAACTCGCCGGAAGCCACAAGTTTTCGCAGCGCGCCCTCAATGGAACTGACACTGAGGGATGGGCACATCTCACGAATATCCTGCTTTGTAAAACGGCCCACTTTATTCATGGCAGCACGCCTTACTGTTTCAAACGCGGATCGCTTTGTTTCTACCAACGCAAAGCGATCCGCAAAGTCCTTATAAGCGGCAAGGATGGTTCCAAGCAGATATTTGATAAAGGGAAGCACATCCTCTTTGCCCTCATGCCAGCCAATCTGTGCCTGACCAAGCGCGTCATAATACAAGTCTTTATCCTTTGCAATCTTCGCTTCCAGAGAAATATATTTCCCGACATAAAAGCCGTTTCTATAGAGCAGCAATGTCGTCAGTAAACGGCTCATTCTGCCGTTTCCATCAGCTCATGTCAAGCATGGGACAAAAAAAATTTTATTTTTTTGCTGATGTCTGCAAACGCCTATTTTATAGGCAT
>CANQUZ010000255.1 GCA_947627165.1 uncultured Roseburia sp. | reverse complement strand
GCTTCCTGTTTTTTCAGATACGGAAGCGCAATGGCAAACGCCACAATGACCGCAGACACCAGCTTCAGGCACTCCGCCGGCACATTCAGCCGCAGCGCAACCGCTACGAGAAAGCGGTACAGGCAGCTTCCCAGAATGACGCCTGCCACACGCCGGAACATACTTCCCTTGCCTATGATAGATTCGCCAATGATTAAGCTGGCGAGGGCAATGGTCACCATGCCGGTCCCAAGGTTGATGTCGCAGGATTTCTGATACTGCGCCAACAATCCCCCGGACAGCGCCGTCATGGCATTCGCCACGCAAAGCCCGATGGTAATCATGACGCTGGTATTGATGCTTGACGCCCGCACCATGTCAGGATTATCTCCGGTTGCGCGGATGGATAGGCCCAGCCTTGTATTTAAAAACAGGGCCAGCAGCACGCCTGCCGCCGCCACTACGGCTGCCGCCACGATCAGTTTATACCAGCTTCCCCCAATCCCCTCTTTGGCCCAGGAAAATAAGGTGTCGCAGGAGAAGAGGTTAAGGTTAGAGGCAAACCCCATCACCGCAATATTGATGGTATAGAGCCCTGTGTTTACAATGATGCCGGCAAGTATGGACTGTATCCCCATCTTTGTCTGCAAAAACGCAGTGACAAAACCGGAACAAATCCCCGCCGCCATTGCGGCAAACAACCCTAAAATGGGATGCCCGCTCAACGTCACAGCGGCGCAGACCGCGCACCCTAACGTAAAGCAGCCGTCCGTAGACAGGTCGGCGATATTTAACAGGCTAAAGGACACAAACAGCGCCAACGCTACGAGCGCATAAATAAATCCCAGTTCCAAGGCGCTTTGTATAATCGAAAGTGTAATGATAGAACCCATATTTCCTCCGGCTATGTTGCTTCTATAATCTTAGAACAGCTCCGCCCATAAGCAGCCTCGCGCGCTCATTCATGCAAGCACGGTGCCCCCGCAAGACTGCTTACGGCTGAACGGTTGCGGTTTACTCAAATTCCTCCGCGGTGGTGACTTCTTTTAATTCCGCGCATAGAGATTCTAATTTCGCATAATCTAACCCGATTGCCTCGGCTATCTCTGTATTAACCGTCGCAATTCCGTTATCCAGGGTACGGACCGGCATCTCCGCCGGATCTTTCCCCTCGGTTAAAATTTCCACCGCCATATCCGCCGTTACCGTTCCCAGTTCCTCATAATTGACGCCATATCCCAAAAACGCCCCGTTTAAGGCGAAGGAATCGGCTCCCGCATAATGTGGGATGCCAGCTTCCATAAATTTCTCAAAAATTGCCAGCTCGGCTGTCATGACCGTGTTATCCGTCGGCGTAAAGACGGCGTCTACGCCTTCCGCTACCAGGACGTCTGCCGCTGTGGAAAGTTCCGCGTTTGTGGTTCCGGTTTTTTCCACATAAGCAATCCCGTTTTCCTCACAAAATGCAATCGCCTCGGCTATCGGATTTTTAGAAGAGTTCTGGCTCTTATCGTAAAGCAGCCCCAGTTTCTGGATATCGGGGTCTTCCGCCAGAATCAGTTCCATGACGGCCGCCGTATTTAGCGCGTCGGAAGTTCCGGTAATATTCGCGCCCGGCGCCTCTAAATCAGCCACAAGCCCCGCCTCTACCGGGTCTGAGACAGCGGAAAATACGATAGGCATCTGGCTGTCCTCCGCGGCATTCTGCATAATCATCGCCGCCGGCGTTGCAATGGGGATGACTACATCCACCTGCTCCGCCATTAAATCCGTGGCAATCTGGTTTAAGGCGGAAGAATCTGCCTGGCCGTTATAGGTATAATCCTCATACTCGAATGTGACTCCAAGTTCCGCGCTTTTCGCGTCTAATTCCGCCTCAATGGCTTTTTCAATCTGATTCAAAGAAGCATCGTCCACATACTGCACGATCCCTACTTTATAAACGGTGCCTGTATCGCCGCTTTCCCCGCAGCCGCATACGAAAGCCGCCGCTGTCATTAACGCTCCTAAAACTATCGCTCTTTTTTTCATACGTTTCCTCCTCTTTTACCACTCCTAATACTTTCATACTCTAATGGTAGAAAGTCGTTTTGTCAACCGCTTTTCAAAGAATTTTCACAAGGATTCCATGCTTTCCCGGTCACGGGCATCCTGCCATGCCAAAAACCGCCTCGGAATGGCTTGAGCTAAACTGTTACCATTTTTTTCTGCTATATTTATATATTTTTTCTGGACTTTCTACCATTTTATATTATAATGAAAAGAGTCTACAAGGGTTAGGTTGTATTTTATGAAGGGAGATTTATAGCTATTATGTATCAATTTACCACAGATTGCCTGATTGGTATAGAAGAAATCGATGAGGAACACCGCGCTCTTTTTCAGATGATAAACGAAGCCTTTGATTTGCTTTCCGATTCATCCGAATCTTCTATGGTGTTAAAAAACCTTTTAGAAAAACTAAAAGAATACGCAGCCACCCATTTTGCCCATGAGGAAGCTTACATGGAGCGCATCCATGATCCGGAGCTTCCGCTGCAGAGGCGGGAGCACGCCTTTTTTATCGAAAAAATAAACTCTTATCACTTAGAGGCAACGGCAGGCTCCCCTTCTTCCGCCGAGGAACTGTTAACGTTTCTGGTGCATTGGCTCTACAGCCATATTTTAAGCAGCGATATCATCATTGGCAAGATTTCCCCAAAAGAAACAGACCCTTTGGCCTTTACTGACGAATACAAGACCGGCATTGAGCTGATTGACAATGAGCACCGGCGCCTTTTTGAAATCATTGCAGAGGTCAAGCGACTCATCCATGATGAAATGATGACTGACAAATATGACGAAATCATCCAGCTCCTTAGCAGCCTCAGAGAATATACGCGATTCCATTTTGAACACGAGGAAGAGTTGATGGAAGCTATGCATTACCCGGATCTCGAAATCCACTGCATGGCGCACACCGCTTTTATCGATCGCCTTGTAGATATCAATCTGAGCGAATTAAACAACATTGACGACAACCAGCAGGAGTTTTTACTGAATCTTTTGTCCTTTTTGCAGAGCTGGCTGGTGGAACATATCTTAAAATCCGATAAGCTTATCGGAGAGTACCGGAAGCTGCTCTTATGAGTTCCGTTCCCATAAGCGGAGGCTGTCCGAGAAAATGCTCTGTAGGATCATTTTCTCGGACAGCCTCCTTTTCTTTACCAATCTTCAGATTTTCATGCGCTCATCTCTCAAAGTCGCCTTTTTGTGTCCTTATGAAAAATAAACCAGCTCATCTTCCGGTTTTT
>CANQUZ010000254.1 GCA_947627165.1 uncultured Roseburia sp. | reverse complement strand
GGCTGCCGGACTTAACGAGGAGCAGATCGAGGAGCTGGCGAAGCTGGATAAAGGCGTGGCTGCCGTGTATCAGGGAGAATGGCTGGAACCGGTGCTCTGCAAGGTAGAGAAGCATACTGCCACGAATACAGGCGACAGCCATCCGTACAGGGTGGCGGATGCGGTTGATACGAAGAAGGTCAGCCGTTCTCTGCTGGACTGTATCATCGAAAAGATTAATAGAAAGTTAAGGAGACAGAAGGAGGTCAGCCGTTCTTTGCTGGACTGTATCAAGAGCCGGGAGCTGTACCGCAAGGGGGACCGGGTTGATATCTGCGGGCTGCGGGATCAGATCATTGCCTCTGATCTGGCGGCTGTGGTGAAGCGGGAGTATCTGGATTATATTTCCGCGGAGGAAGGGGAGAAAGCGATGGATTTCCTGCAGAAGCTGGCATATGATTTCTTACAGGCGGACGAAGCAATCCGGATGGCAGAGAACGTTTCCGGGATTGCAGAATGGACGGAAACCGTGTGGAAAGGGCTGAGCCCTTCGGTGAAGGATTATGACGGAGAGACTCTGGGCGTACTGATGGAGCTGATCGTGTCTGAAAAGGCGAAGCGGAATATAGAATACAGCAAGATTCTGGACAGCTATCATGAGCTGTACAAGGAGCGGGGAGGTGTTTTGTGATGTTTGGACTGGGCGGCAGAGGAGATGCTGCGGAGATAAAAGACAGCGGAGGCAGGCCGGGATATACGGAAATACAGCCGAAGGAAAGCAGAACGCCGCAGGAGAGGCAGGACATCAGAAGCCGGATATTGAACCGGGATGTCATTGCGGAAATCCAGGGACCGCTTCAGGATAAGCGAGGCGGGCTTGAGAAGGAAAAGGAAGTCCGGGAGCCAATCCAGAATAAGCAGGACGGACTTGAGCGGGAAAGGGCGGTCCGGGAGGAGCTGGAACAGAAATATCCTTCGGAGAAAGGGAATCAGATTGTTTCAGAAGCATATCTTAGGGGTAAGAATGGAAATATCATTAAGGATTCTGTTACCGGGGAAGCAAGGCGTGTTGATTTTGTCGTAGTTAAAGATGGAAAGGCTGTTGCATCGATAGAAGTTACCTCTAAGACAGCGGATAAAAGAGAACAGACGGCAAAGGAGGAACGCATCAGGGATGCAGGCGGAAACTATATCCGGGATAACCGGGGGGAGCTTGCGGAAATCCCCTCTAATGTGCGGACACAGATTGAACGCAGGGATTGATCCGCGTTACATACAAATAGCATGATTGACAAGGAGGACTTGATATGATCAAAATATATGATAAGGCGCAATGGCATATAGACGCTGGTGAGAGTGCGGGTGCGGTCGTTGCAAAGCTCAAGGCTGTGTTGGAATTTCTTGATTTAAAAGGATTGCTGGACAGTGAGGGCAAAGAGATTATGGAGTTGGGAATCGACAGCAGTGTTTCCCTGCACGAGAGAATGCTTACTGACGAAGGCAGGAACTTTATGGAATCCTGCTATGACAAAGTGATCAATCAGCCTGCCGGCGAAATGGCACAGGCATTAGAGCAGGAGTACAGAGATTGGAAATTGTGATGCGGAAGCTGATATGAAAAATTTCCTGTATCGTCCAGGTAAGGGCAGAACCAATGGGATTGGCTCTGCCCTTTGAAACGCACTGATTCGGGCAGGAAGCCCGTTCATGAGCAATCCGCTTACGATAGTAAGCTTTGAAGCACGTAGTGCGGGATTGCGAATGGCGTGGGCTGAACTGTTACATTTTAATCACAAGTAGCTTAAACCAACAGTAGATTTCTCCACACTTCAGGTGTATAATAACAAATATTGAGTGAGCGGCTATCTGGTAAATTGGAATTAAACAAAACCGCTGTGCTACGCCACAGACTCAGCAAGCCAATCGCGCAGCGATTTTTAATCTGAATTAGAGAAGGAGTACAATAATGGATATTGAGTTTAGAAAAATTACGGAGTTTCCTCGCGGGACACTTGCTGCTCTTTTGAAAGATGGTTATTCTTTTGAGCCGAGGTTTGAACCATATTGGCAAAACCAATGGAAAGAATTTGATGATTTTTTCTATGATAATCCCCATATCGCCGATTTCAGCGGCTTTATGACGGTCTTGGGCGGCGAGCCTATTGGCTTTGTTTCATGGAATCCGACACATCTGCCTGAATTTACGGAGATCGGACATAATTGTATTGCAACGAAAAACAAGGGAAACGGCTATGGAAAAGCGCAGATGAGAGAGGCGGTAAAGCGCATAAAAGAACAGGGCGCGAAAAAGATAATCGTTTGGACAAATGAGCGTTTATTGCCCGCTCAACACACCTATGAAAGCGCAGGCTTTCAATTTGTCAAGAAGAGCGAGGAAACGTTCTGTCCCGAAATTGCGGGTCAGAGAATCCACTATGAAATTATTGTTTAAATTCGCGTTAGAGCAAAGATTTATAATTTTATGGTTGCAATTTAAAAAATAATGTGGTAAGATAGACTTTGCTTGAGCGGATGTTCAAGCAGTCATCAGGATAAGCCGGCGTGGCGGAATGGCAGACGCACCAGACTCAAAATCTGGCGATGGCAACATCGTATGGGTTCAAGTCCCATTGCCGGCAGTGGATTTACAGCCCCGAAGTGTATGCTTCGGGGCTTTTTCAATGTCCTGCAGCCATCGTGTCAGCTGGTGTCGAATACAATGCCGGAATCGCATTTGCCGGAGCGCCTTGTTGGCATAAAGCAGGCTGGCCCAGCTTTTTCATGCCCTGAGCCAGCAATTCATCAGTCTGTAACTTTTTTCCGGGCGCTTCCTGTCCGCAAGGTCCTTCTTGCAGGCGAATATCCTCCCGTCGGCGGTTCTGGATTCTAAAAGTGCTTCCGCGCCTGCTTTGCATTGCTTTCCATTTTTTCGAGAATAAAATAATCCACCAGCCGTTTTATCGTTTTTTCCTGAGTTTCAATGATTTTCCTGAAAGTCTCATTTTCTTTTGTTAAACGAGTGAGTTCCGTTTCAGCGTTCATCTTTCCATTCCTTTACTAGTTCAATCTCTTACAACGAAACATGGTAGGAGATTTTGACTGGAAAATCAAGGCTGATTTTGGAATAAAAATACATAATTTGTTCTTGTAATCATAAAGTGTCAAAAAAAGACACGGTATCCGACAGAAAATCCGGTAAAACTACATCTGATATCCGCATGAGAAGCGTAACAGTTCAGCCCACGCCATTCGCAATCCCGCACTACGTGCTTCAAAATTGCTCATGAACGGGCGTTCCGCTCAT
>CANQUZ010000253.1 GCA_947627165.1 uncultured Roseburia sp. | reverse complement strand
CACGCTTGGACAGAGGGCTTTAAAATCCTCCGGCGTTACCGAGACGATAATCGCGCTGTTGGCATTCTTTCCATCCCGCGCGGCATAACTCATGCCGTTGACTGCTAAGCGGCCTTCCTCTGAGGAGGCATTTACCACGTAACCGCCGGGACACATACAAAAGGAATACACGCCGCGGCCGTTCGGGAAATTTGTGGTTAATTTATAGGACGCGGCCGGAAGCTCCCTCCCATAAGGTTCTCCGTACTGGATCATGTTGATGTCCTCCTGGGGATGCTCCACCCGGAAGCCGACTGCGAAGGATTTGGCTTCCATTTCCAGTTTTCTGGCAAGCAGGATGGCAAAGGTATCTCTTGCGCTGTGCCCGATGGCAAGGACGAGACGGCTTGTCTCAATCAGCTCCCCCGAATCCGTCTCTATGCCGGTAACAGCACCGTCCGAAATCCGCAGATCGGTCATGCAGGTCTGAAAGCGGAATTTCGCCCCGTGTTCCAATAGGAAGAGCCTCATTTTTTTTACAACGTCAGACAACACATCTGTTCCAATATGCGGTTTGTTCTCATAGAGAATCTGTTCCGGCGCCCCGAATTTCACGAAAGTTTCCAATACAAAACGATTTCTCCCGGAAGGATCTTTCACCAGCGTATTTAATTTCCCGTCAGAGAACGTCCCGGCGCCGCCC
This sequence comes from uncultured Roseburia sp., assembly GCA_947627165.1. Classification (GTDB taxonomy): domain Bacteria; phylum Bacillota; class Clostridia; order Lachnospirales; family Lachnospiraceae; genus Roseburia. The sequence goes on along the minus strand of CANQUZ010000253.1, from coordinate 2,619 downwards.
TCCCCAAACTGCACATTCGAGGAAGTGTCCAGGATGCCTGTCTCCCAGAACCGCTGCACATCTAAGGCGCGCTCTTCTACCTGTTTTCCCCGCTCTAAAATGACAGGCGGATGTCCCGCCAACGTCAGGGCGTAGGCGCAGAACAATCCCGCCGGCCCTGCCCCCACCACCACCGGGGGATGGGCAAAGCCTGATTTCGGCGTTCTTTTGGTGAAAGAGGTTTCCGAGAAGACATATTTCTTCGGATTGATTAACATAACATTTTTATGGTCAACCTTTTTTAAGATTTTCTCTTCACTGCTGGCAACGACGTCAATCGAATAGACATAAAAAAGTTCCGGCTTTTTACGGGCGTCAATGGATTTTTTTACAATATGGTATTCTTTTAACTGTTCCGGCGTAATCTTTAGCGCTTTTTCTATCTTTTGCTCTAACTGCTCTTTCCCATGATGGATGGGCAGTTTGATTTGATTGATTCGAATCATATCAGGGCTTCCTTCCTTTCCTCCGCCATAAACGTTTTACCGAGCGTCAAGGGCTCTTTTTGCCGCGTTAAGGCCGGCGACGTAACCGCTGGACCACGCCCACTGCAGATTGTACCCGCCGCACATTCCGTCGATATCCAGGACTTCTCCGGCAAAATACACTCCCGGCGCAAGCTTTGACATCAAAGTTTCATTTTCAATCTCATCGGTAGATACTCCCCCGGCGCAGACCTGGGCCTGCTCAAAGGTTTTGCTGCCGATAATGTCTACCCGCAGATTTTTTATGAGGGCGCACAACGTTTTAATCCGCTCTTCCGCCACCCGCACCGCAGGGCTGTTGCCGTCAATTCCGGCTTCTTTTAGCAGGACGCCGCCCAGTTTTTTATTCAAAAGGCCAATGACAGCCTCTAACGCCGTCTTTCCATGGGCATTTTCACGAAAACGCCGCCTCATCATCGATTCTAAGTATGACGGCTCCATATCCGGCATAAAATCAAGCAGAGCATATACTTTCTTACGCTTCAGGAGCGCTTTTGTTGCATAGCGGCTCAGCTGGAACACAGGGATGCCGGAAATTCCGTAATCGGTCAGCTGCAGTTCCCCCCGCTCTGTGGCAGTTAGTCTGTCTTCAATGTAGAGTTTTATCGAATTTTCTGCACGGATTCCTGCAAGTGACTTAAAAAATGACTGTTTTCCCTGCAAAGGAACAAGAGCCGGTACCACATCGACAAAATGGTGGCCCAATGACTGTATGTAGGAAAAGGCGCTTCCGTCGCTTCCCGTCTTAGGCGAGGCTAATAATCCCGTGGCAAAAATAATCGTCTTGGCATTCATAGCCTCGGTTTCTGTCGCAATCAAAAACCCCTGTTTCTGCTTTTTTATGGCGGTTATCTTACAGGAAATTTTTTCCGGGACATGAAGATAAGCAAGCTCAAGGCGCAGCGCTTCGAGTACGGAGGACGCCTGTTCACTTGCCGGATAATAATAGCCATTCTTTACCTTGGGATAAACGCCGAGTTCTTCCCAAAAGGCCACCGTATCCTCCAGTCCAAACTGCTCCAAAATGGGTACAACAAATGCAGGGTTTTCTCCTCTGTAATACGAGGCACCCTGCAGTGCGTTGGTATAATTGCATTTTCCGTTGCCGGTGGCAAGAAGCTTTTTGCCAACCCGGTCCATATGTTCGATTATTATGGTTTTTGCCCCGAGCCTTGCAGCAGAAATCCCAGCGACAAGTCCGGCGGCTCCGCCGCCAATGACGGCAACATCTATCTGTTTCATATTGTCATTCTAACATAAGCGTTCCAAAGATTCAACCGTCTAAGGCAGTCAGCTTGAGTAACTCTCCAGGAAATCGTAAAGTTCCTGTTCGTTCAGAAAATAAATCCCTGTTTCTAACTGCCCTGCCAGTTCCCCATCCAAATCGCTCACCCGTATGTTTGTTTCAAAATATTCCGTTTCCTTGTCGTTTTGGTAGACGACAAGGACGCCGTCCCGAACGAAAATGACAAATTCATACTGTTCCGGCGCCGCCATGCTCTCCACAAGTTCCGGTTCCTCCGCCAGCTCTGTCTCCTCCGCCGTTACGGACAGTTCCATTGGCAACTTCTCTCTTTCCGTTTCCTGCGCCTGTTTTTTCGCGGCAATATTCATGGTAATGCCGAATATCGTAAAAACAGCCGCAAGGACACAAATACAAATCGTTTTTTTCATGCTTCCCCGCTATCCTCCGGGGCAATACCCGCCCCGGCATTGTTGTTACGATAAGTATTTGCTTTTTTTCCTTTCTTATACAGCTATTTTAGCAGATGAAATTTTTTTGCCAATGCCGCTATGGCGCGCCCTTTTGGGAATCGGAGCAATTCCTGCTCGCTTAATCCCTTTAGCAGCAGCAACAGGACTGCATACACAATCACTGCAGCCGCCATCGCCAAAAGGGTTGCGGCCACATTGATGTTTAATACCAGCATGAACAGCTTGTATACCAGCCATGCGGCGATGCCCATGCCTGCGGAAGCGATTGCCGGAACGAAAAAGGTTTTTACCACCTCCTGGCGGTATCCGCTGTATTTGCGCAGGGATCGGGCGTTTAAGATGCACATCAGCAGTCCGAAGACCGAATTGGCAATGACGA
>CANQUZ010000252.1 GCA_947627165.1 uncultured Roseburia sp. | reverse complement strand
ATCCGGGAGAGCTCCTCGACCTCCTCCTCCTCGTTTAATCTTCGTATGGTAGACACCGTGCTTTGCTCCCGGACGGACTTCTCAATGAGATAATGCGCATCCGCCATGGCGGCAATCTGAGGCAGATGGGTAATGCAGATAATCTGATGGCTCTTTCCCAAGACATTCATTTTCTCTGACACCATCTGGGCGGTCCGCCCGCTAATCCCGCTGTCAATTTCATCAAAAATCAAAGTTTCCACGGCGTCCTGATCCGCCAGCACCGTCTTAATCGCCAGCATAATGCGGGAAAGCTCTCCTCCGGAAGCCACTTTTCCCAACGGCTTTACCGGCTCCCCCGGATTGGTGGAAATCAAAAATTCCGCATCATCAAAGCCATTCGCGGTAAATCCGGAAAGCGGTTCAAATTTCATTTCAAATGTGACATTTAAAAAATTTAAGTCCTGTAAAGCTTCGGTCACGGATTTCACCAGAGTCCCGGCATACTTTTTTCTGGCTTTGGAAAGTTTTTCGCAGGAAGCCGCCAGCGTTTTTTCCGCTTTCGCTGCGTTTGCTTTTAAATTGCTTAAGTACTGTTCATAATCGTTTAACTGCTCTAACCGCCTCTGCTTTTCTGCAAGAACCCCAAACACCTCCTCGATGGAGCTGCCATATTTGGACTTGATATGGTTGAGCTGGTTGAGGCGTTTTTCAATCTGATAAAAAGTCTCCTCGTCAAACTCCGTATCTTCAATATAATCTGCGATTTCGCGGTTAAAATCATTGAGCAGGTTGTCAATCTCTAACATCTGCTGCTGTAAATTCCCGATTTTTTCGTCATAGGCGGAAACGCTGGAAAGCTCCCGAAGGGCCCTGCCCGTCAACTCCGACGCCTGATCCATGCCGCCGGTGCATTGGTAAGCGGCGTGCAAAGCCTCCATGATTTTTTTCCCATTGACAAACCGTTTATAGTCCGCTTCTAATTCCTCGTCCTCTCCAATCCTTAGCTCCGCTTCTTCCAATTCCCGGATTTCATATTCTAAAAGGGAGACTTCGCGCAGACGTTCCCCTTCCCCGATGTCCCCATTCTTAAGCTCCGCCTCTAACTGCTTATAGTTCCGGTAGTCGTGAGCCACCGTCTCTTTTAAAGGCGATAACTCCTCTTTTGCATAATCATCGAGGATTTCAAGATGTTTCTTTTTCGATAAGAGGGACTGATGCTCATGCTGGCCGTGAATGTCAATGAATATTGACGCAATCTCCCTCATCTTAGACGCCGGCACGCTCTCGCCGTTTACCCGCGCCGTCCCTCTTCCCCCGGCGATTCTCCGGCTCAGGATAACCGTGTCATCCTCCGGCTCTACCTCAAACGCCGACAACAGTTCCCGCTGCCTTTCATTGGTGACAGAAAACACCAGTTCCACCAGGGCGTTCTGTTCCCCATCCCGCAGCATTTCCTTCTGTATTTTTTCACCCAGCGCCAAATTGATAGAGCCGATGATGATGGATTTGCCAGCGCCAGTCTCGCCGGATAAAATATTTAACCCCTCTGCAAAATCCACTTCCGCCTCATCGATCAATGCCAAATTTTTCACATGCAGATTTTGTAACATAACACGCTCCATTCCGGAATGTTTACACAACAGGGCGATAAGGAAATTTCGCCCCTCTTCCATTTATTCCTCAATGATTTTTTTTAATCGCGCCATCACCTTTTCTGCGTCGTCGGTAGTGCGGATGGCGCACATAATCGTATCGTCTCCCGCAATGCAGCCTAAAATTTCCTGCATATGCAGAGCGTCTAACGCCGCCGCCACCGCCATCGCCATTCCTGACACGGTTTTAATGACCAGAAGGTTCTGGGCTAAATCCATGGAGACAAACCCATCGTGGAATACTCTGGCATATTTCTGTGCCAAATCTTCATTTGTTTCCTGCAGCGCTGCATACTTCTGCCTCCCATCGCTCATAGCGATTTTGGTAAGTTTCAGTTCACGGATATCCCGCGACACAGTGGCCTGAGTCACCTGAAACCCTTCCTTTTCAAGGTAGGCAGACAGCTCTTCCTGAGTTTCTATCTCATTCTTTTGGATCAACTCTACTATTTTTGCCTGTCGTTTTGTTTTCATAACGCCCTCGCTTTTCCACCCCTGTTTTCGGGATTCTCTGCTTTTTATGTGTATGTCTGCATTTTTCTCCTGAGTATTTCCAGGAAACTTTCTTTGCTCAATTTACAAATCAAAGCCGTATCCTCCGCCCGGCGTACAATGAATTTGTCGCCCACCTCTAATCTGACGGCGTTGTCCCCGTCAAAGCTGACATCTACCGTCTCGTCCTTCTGGGATCGTTTCCTTCCGATTTCCACCGTCACTTCATCCTCCGCGCCGATGACAATGCTTCTGGAATTAAGGTTATGGGCATTGATGGGGGTAATCAAAATCATATTGGCCTTCGGATCTACGATAGGCCCCCCGGCGGACATATTGTAGCCGGTGGAACCGGTGGGTGTGGCTATGATAATCCCATCGGCATAAAACGTATGCAGATATTCTCCATTGACATATACAATCAGGCTGACCACCGAAAGCGCGCCGGTGCGGTGGATGACGATGTCATTTAACGCCACTCCCGACGCCGCCGTTTTTCCGGATTTTATCCCATAGCCGTTTAGCATCATCCGTCTTTCGATCATGCAGTTGTCTTCCATTAACAAATCAACTGCCTGAAACGCATCTTTTTCCTCTAATTCGCAGAGATAACCAAGCGTCCCAAGATTGACGCCAATCAACGGCAGCCTTCTTTTTACCAAAGCTGACGCCGCCCGTATCAGGGTGCCGTCTCCTCCAAGCACGAGCACGCCATCAATGTCCGCCGGAATATCCGCCTCCCTTAAGGCTGTATTTTCGGCATCTTCCCCGGTGCTCACAAAAATCCTTGCGCTTCCGCCTTTTGCCTCGATATGCGTTTTTATTTTTTCCGTGAGCTGCAAGCCTGCGTCTTTAAACGAATTTGTGATAATCAAAAAATGTCTCATATTTATTTATCCAATTCACCGTGGGCTGCGTCCACCAGGGATGCCACATCCAGTCCTGCTGCGCCGTCAGCCTCTGCTTTTTTGAGATATATCAGATATTCTATATTTCCTTCCGGTCCTTTGATGGGGGAGTATTCCAACTGCAGGATGGCAAACCCAATGGATGCTGCAAAGTCCATGACTTTGCGGATGACTTCCTCATGGACTGCCTTGTCCTTTACCACGCCTTTTTTTCCTACCTTTTCCCTTCCGGCCTCAAACTGGGGTTTAATCAGGCAGACCATCTCTC
>CANQUZ010000251.1 GCA_947627165.1 uncultured Roseburia sp. | reverse complement strand
TGAATGAGCATACGAGACTGCTTATGAGCAGAACGCCCGTTCATGAGCAATCAGCTTACGATAGTAAGCTTTGAAGCCCGTAGTGCGGGATTGCGAATGGCGTAGGCTGAACTGTTACATTTTTTTACAAAGGCTGCTGCAAACTCTATTGATGGAAGCCTTTTCTATGCTATACTGTCAGTGACAGGGCAGATTCAAAGAAAGGTTTGGGATACGCTATGAAACAGCCGATTTTTTGCAATACCTATGTTTCCCCTATCGGGACGCTGACTCTTACCAGTGACGGGAAACATCTTACCGGTTTATATATGGAACGCCAGAAATCTCTCTGCGCACTTCCAAAGACAAACACAGAGCTTCCTGTCTTTCTTGAGACAATGCAGTGGCTTGAGCAATATTTCCAGGGAAAGAATCCCCCTCTTACGATTCCCCTTGCGCCTGCCGGCAGCCCTTTCCGCCAACAGGTCTTTCAGATTCTTAAAACCATTCCCTACGGGGAGACTACCACTTACGGAGCCATCGCAAAGCAGTTAGAGCAAAGAACCGGCAAAGCCATGGCGGCTCAGGCGGTGGGCGGAGCCGTCGGCCATAACCCCATCGGGATCCTCATCCCCTGCCATCGCGTCGTCGGAAAAAACGGCAGCCTCACCGGGTATGCCGGAGGACTGGAGAAAAAAATCGCCCTGCTGACCTTAGAGGGCGTAGATGTGTCAAAGTTTTCTCTGCCTCGCCCGCGCTGACTTTTGCCGCATCATTGTCCAGTGGGCAGAGAAAGTTCAATGTTAAGAAGTTGCTTTGTGCGTAAAATCTGGCTTTACACACAATGCAGTCTCTCAAAGGTGACGTCTTGACAGTACATAAGGGAGAGATTCTGCTTTCTTCCTTTTGTGTTTCCCTGTAAATAGATGTCGCGGAACACCACCCGTTTCAATTCATACTCCGGTTCGTCGAAACCGCAGAGTTCAATCGCATCGGCTAAAACCCACTCTCCGGCATGGTCTAAATATTCTCCTGCCACCTTAATGTTCTCAAAACAGCAGTCCTCAAAGACCGGAGGAGTCTCTGCTCCGATGCCGTCATCATTATATCCTACGGAATGGAACATAATCCTTGCGGCAGAGCAGTCATAAACCTGTATGTTCCGCACATAGCCGCCTCTCTTTTTCGTTCCCTTTATCTCAATGCCGCACATGGAACTGCTCATATCACAATCCCAGATTGCCACATCTTCAATGCCGCCTGATATCTCACTGCCGATGGTAATGCCGTGGCCAAAGGCGCTTTTACAGTCAAAAATGCGGATATGGGAGGTCTTCCGGTTGATGATGTTCCCTTCGGGGTTTTTTCCTGATTTAATGGCAATCCCATCATCTCCGGTGTAAAATGTGCAGCCGAATATGGTGCAGTTTATCGAGGAATCCGGATCCCAGCCATCCCCATTCCAGACATCTTCCGAGTAAAATTCACAGTTACTGGTAAGAATCTGATCGCAGTAAATCATATGGACATTCCAGCTTGCCCCATTTTTAAACGTGACGCCGGAGAGGATTACGTCTCTGGCGTTGCTCATGTTAATAAGCCTCGGGCGCACCCTTCCCGGAATCGTCTCCGGTTTTTCGCACTCGTAAATCTTGTCCCCTAATTCTTCTAAATAGGATTTCAATCTCTCCCGCTCCGATTCGATTACCCGCTCCGCTAGGGTTCTTCCTCCGCTGGCGATGGTCCCCTTGCCCCAGATTGCCACGCGTTCACAGTTATAACCCCCGTCATGGTCGAGTTCTCCCAGGTTGAGCACACTGCTGTAACACTCCTGCTCGATTCCTTCAAACCGGCTCCATATCCTGGGCAGATAATCTTCTACCCGATCCGTGCCCTGCAGGACCGCCCCTTCCTCTAAATACAGCTCCATATCGCTGTGCATCCTGAGCGCTCCGGTCAGATAAACGCCCGCCGGCAGATAGACCATCTCCTCCGGCCCGCAGTCGTCAAATGCCTGCTGCAGTGCGGCGGTGTTTAAAGTTCTGCCATCTCCCGACGCAAAATACGGCGCTTTTGTGACATCTATTTTTTGTTTCTCTCTTGGCACGGTCAAAGACAAGGGAAGCGTTTCTCCCAGCTGTTCTCCTGTCTCCGTCACAAGGCTGACAGAAAAGACATATTCTCTTTCCGGAGTCAGATGCTCTATGGCATAATGCGTCTTTGCCGCAGTGCCAATAGTTTCCCCGTCCTGCTTTATGATGTAAGAGCACTTCTCTGGCAGATGCTTCGGCTTCTCCCAATATAACGCCGCCGTATCCCCAAGGCAAAATCCCTGCAGTTCTTTCAAAACCATGAACTTTCCTCTCTTTCCGTTTGACCGTTTTCGCAAACCATCTTCCATTTCCCGGTCCTATTTTTTGTCACTTTTTATCTTCCCGCTCGCGTTCTCTGACTCTCTTTAATAGCCCCTATCTGCCCGCCCACATTCTCTGACTCTCTTTAATAGCCCCTATCTGCCCGCCCACATTTCCTGACTCTCTTTGATAAACTGAAAGACAGTACGATAGTAGGTATCCGGATCCTTATCCTGCGCCTGGGCGTGGCCCGCCCCTTCTATCATAAGAAGTTCTCTCTTACAGTTCGCCGCTTCATAGAGCTCTTGGGACATTTCCGCCGATATCATCGCATCTTCTTTCCCATGGATGAAAAGGATTGGCGTGACGCTCTTTTTGACCGCTTCAAGGGCGGAGGCGTCCTTTAAATCATAGCCCCCTCGGAGCTTTAGCATCAGACGCGCAGAATCCACAAGGGGAAACGCCGGAAGCCCAAACCAGTCTTTGATTTTTTCTCCAAACATGGAATAGGCGTCTGTGTAGGCGCAGTCTGCAATCATTGCCACGACATGGTCGGACAGGGTTTCTTCCCCCGCCATCATAAGGGCGGTGCTTGCCCCCATCGACTGGCCGTGAATCACAATCGCCGCTTCGGGATCTTGTTTCAATATGTAGTCAATCCACAAGCAAACGTCAAAATGATCCGTCCACCCCATCCCAATGAAGTCCCCTTCGCTCTCACCCTGACAGCGGAGATCCGGCGCAATGACATGGTAGCCCCTTTTCTGGTACTGGCAGGCAAAGGGATGCATCTCCTCTTTCCACCCGGTATACCCATGCAAAAGCAATACCCATTGATGGGATTCCTCTTTTGCCAAAAATTCTTCCGCCACAAGCCGATAGCCGTCTTCCGTCATTGTCGTCAGTTTCCGGCATTCCGTTTCTGACAGCCATCGTTTCGTCTCATCCATTGCCGCGCTGTAATGCTCCT
>CANQUZ010000250.1 GCA_947627165.1 uncultured Roseburia sp. | reverse complement strand
CGGAAGTATTTCGCGCCTATAATTCCGTGGTGCAGTTCGGGATAAGCGACCTTGCGAAAGGAAGCTATGATCGGGCGGTGGCAGGCCACGGACGGGCGGAGGATTGCATCCGGTGCGGAAAATGCGAAGCGCAGTGTCCGCAGCATCTGGCAATCCGCGACTGGCTGGTGAAAACGGCACAGGCGTTTCAGGCATAGATCACACAAGTCCCCCACTGATGAAACGGCCGCCGAAGCGGCAGAATGAGAGGAAACATGGATATTATCATAGCGATCATCATAGTGATTCTGGCGGTTTCTGCTGACAAAAAGAAAAAACAAAAGATGCGGCAGAAATCCGCGAGTGTACCCAATGTACCAAGGCAGAAAGAAAAGACCCGGCGGGCGGCGCCAAGCCCTGCGCCGGAGAAATACGGCCAGGCGAAACAGCAGGAATTGAAACAGCGTTTGCAGCAGAAATATGAGAATGAGCCAAAGAAACCGGAGAAAACGCAAACCGGCACGACGAAACAAAATACATATGCGGACTTAAAACGCGCCGTTTCCGCTTATTCTACCCAGACAGGATACGGGGAGGCGAGTCCAAAGTCAAAGCCAGTGCAAAGTCCGAAGCCTGCGCAAAATCCAAAGCCAGTGCAAAGTCTAAACCCGGCGCAAAGTCCAAAGCCAGTGCAAAGTCTAAATCCTGTGGGAAATCCCGGCCCGATGGAGGATGCCGGAGACGGCGATTTGATGCAGCAGGTCCATGACCTCATGGTTATGGGCTATGCCGGAAAGCTGAGCTGTGAGCGGGACTTTTTAGCGGAGGGCATAGAGATGCTGAATCAATATCAGAACATGGGATATTAAGAGGGAAAGGGGGAGGTCATCCCCCTGGAAACCGTCCTTGGAGAGGGACGATAAACACTACTACTTTAAAGCAAGAGGTTTCATAAAGGAAGCATGACAGAGAGAATACCTAAAAGCGGGGAATTATACCGCCATTTTAAAAACAAGTTATATCAGATTATTACGGTGGCAGAACATTCGGAAACCGGAGAGCAGATGGTCATTTATCAGGCGTTATACGGGGAATTTAAAGTATATGCAAGGCCCCTTCAAATGTTTGTCAGCGAGGTAGATCGCGAAAAGTATCCGGATGCTCCGCAGAAATATCGGTTTGAGAAAGTGGAAAGCACAGAATTACGGGAAAGCCCGAAGGACGCAGGGCAAGAGGAAAACGCAGAACAGCCAGAGAAATCAGAGAAACAGACGGCATCCGCCGGGTCAGAGGATGGCAGACAGGCGGAAGGTGTCAATCCAAAGCTGATGGCGTTTTTAGATACCGACGATTTTGAAGAGAAATACCGGATTTTACTTTCTATGGGCGACGAGATGACGGACCGCTTGATTAATGATATGGCAGTTGTGCTTGACGTTGTGATTCCGGAAGGAAAGTTAGACGAACGCTATGAGGCTCTGAAAGCGTGCGTGAGGACCAGGCAGAAGTATGAAACCATGCGGCTGCGTTAGCCGCCGGGCATTCTTTAGCGGGAATCAGGAAGGAAAGTTCCCCGGACAGGCGCTGCGCGGGGATGGGAAATGAGGAAAACGGAAATGGGCGAATTAGAAGAAAGCATTGCGAAGATAACTGCAGCAGACGTATACAAAATAATCATCAGCAAGCCGTCGGGGAAGTCTTCGCAGTACCGGAAAATTGTAATAGAAAAAAAGGATTCCTACTTTCAGGCAGCGGCTTATACGGATAAGCAGGTGTTCCATGAAAATATCCCGCCGGAGAACCTGCAGGATTACCTCGTTTCTGCGGTGGCGGGGAAGTATTTGCAGGTGAACGCCTGGGACGGCGGCAGTGAGCGGATGATTTTGATTTCCGGGAAGGGCAAAGTCACCTACAAGAGCAAGCGGGCGGAAGGGATCGTTTCGAGGGCAGAATCTTCCCATAACCGGCAAAAGAAATACCTCCTGGAAGAGGGAACCGCCATTGCGCCGCTGGTGGATATGGGGATTTTTACCGCGGAGGGAAAAGTGGTCCGCAGTATGTATGATAAATTCCGGCAGATTAACCGCTTTTTAGAAGTGGTCGAGGACGCTGTGCGGGAGTATCCTTACGGGCATTTGAATGTGATTGACTTTGGCTGCGGGAAGTCCTACCTGACCTTTATCCTGTACTACTATTTTTCGGAAGTCAGGGGCATGGACGTGCAGATGGTAGGGTTGGATTTAAAGGAGGATGTGATTCGGAACTGTAATGCGGCGGCAGAGAAATACGGATATCGGAATCTCAGATTTGAGATAGGGGACATCAACGGATATCAGGCGGCTTTTCCGGTGGATATGGTAGTGACCTTGCACGCCTGTGATACGGCGACGGATTTTGCGCTGTACAATGCAGTTTTGTGGAACGCCAAAATGATATTTTCCGTACCTTGCTGCCAGCATGAGTTAAACCGGCAGATTCAGACCGAGGAACTTCGTCTGCTGACGCGCTACGGCATTGTCAAAGAGCGGTTTTCCGCCCTTGCCACCGATGCCATCCGTGCGAATTTGCTGGCGGTATGCGGTTATAAGACACAGCTGCTGGAATTTATTGATTTTGCCCACACCCCCAAAAACATCCTTATCCGGGCAGTGCAGAAGAAAGCGGTTCCGCGGGCGGTAAAAGAAAATTACCTTAAGGAAGTGGAGCGGGCGATGGAAGAATTTCATCTGAGCCCCACGCTGTATGGCCTGTTAAAAGAGGCGGGGAAGCTGGGATGACTTAGGGACTAGGGCAATCTGCTCAGGGAACTGTTGTGGTAGGCGGCGGAAAAGGTCACATCTTCCCCAAACCACGCCGGGGGGACAAACGCATTTGCCTCATCTTCTGTGGCAAATTCCACTTCGGCCAACTGCAGGGGAGCAAGATCCCCCTCAAAGACGTCTAATTCAATGGTGTGGGAATCATCATAGGGAATCAGGTAACGGCGTTTCTGAATCAGCCTGCCGTCAATCTTTTCTTTTAGATGGGAAAAAGCCTCTTCGTTGAGGGGGAGGTTGTATTCTTCCCGAACCAGGAAGCCGCTTCCCTTATAAGTCAGAGTATAGCTGTCGTCGGAACGGCGGATGCGCACCACGGGATCCGTGTTTAAATAACCCTGCTCGATGTGTTGGCAGGGGTACGTTTCTAATTGTTCCGGCAGTGTTTTGATGAGATACTTGCGTTCAATTTCCATAGGGTTCCTCGCTTATGATTTTGTTTTTACATTATAGGCAACAGTTCAGCCCACGCCATTCGCAATCCCGCACTACGGGCTTCAAAATTGCTCATGAACGGGCGTTCTGCTCATAA
>CANQUZ010000249.1 GCA_947627165.1 uncultured Roseburia sp. | reverse complement strand
TATGGAAGTGAGCAGGGAATGGTGCCGATGGAGGCAGAAAACGGCATCAAGGTGATGTCCATCAACCTATTGTTAGAGAAGGAAGAAGATCCGGTCATCTGGAGGGGGCCGGTCATCGCCGGAGTCGTGAAGCAATTCTGGACGGAAACCGTATGGGGAGATATGGATTACCTTTTTGTGGATATGCCTCCGGGAACGGGAGATGTGCCGCTGACCGTCTTTCAGTCCCTTCCGGTGGACGGCGTCATTATTGTTACCTCTCCGCAGGAATTGGTACAGATGATTGTAAAGAAAGCCTACCACATGGCGGAAATGATGAAAGTTCCCGTATTAGGCGTTGTAGAGAATTTTAGCTACTTAAAATGTCCCGACTGCGGGAAAGAAATCAAATTGTTCGGTGAGAGCAGGATTGAGAAAACAGCGGAGGAATTAAAACTTCCCATATTTGGAAGACTGCCATTGGATCCGGAATTTGCAGAAAAAGCAGATAAAGGCAGTTTTTGTGAATTGGAAAATCCGTATTTGGATACCGCTGTGCGGGCGCTGAGCGCATTACTTGAAATATAAAGGTTGTTATTAGAAACGAACCGCTGGATGGAAAACGAATTACATCTGCGGTTCGTTTTTTTGACTGTAGCATGATTCGGAAAAATGCCCATATACGCTAGGTATATTGCCGCACCGGAATGTGGTCCAATTCACCGGTGCAGTCCATGTAAAAAATAACAAGCGTCTCATTTTGGTAAGGCGCGATCCAAATGGCTGCAATTCCGAATGAAAGGATGATAAGGGCATCCAAACCGATGAAACTAAGGAAAAGATAAAACAGCCGCCTGCGGTTGGTATGCATCAGCCTGCGGCATTCTTGAAAGGCAGGGATAACTCCTGACCGGGGATTGTCTAATAGCAGAAAAGTGGCAAGGCAATAGGTAAGCAATAAAAATGCGTCCAAAATAAGGGACACAACTGCTGACGCAATCAATACCACGATGGAAGCAACACTGTTATCGGAAAAATAAAAGAACAGGAAACCGCCAAGAAAAGGTAAAGTCCCCAGGGCAAACAAAAGTGCGGTCAAGGCTCCCGCTCCAAAATACTGTTCTGTCCGTTGCCGGAAAGGCATAAAAACCTGCCCGATGGTAAATGGCTGATTCCGCGTCATGTTCAGATGGACAAAAACAACACCCGCCTGCAGTACAAAACGTACCAGCATAATCAGAAGCTCCGCCAGCCATACAATGACAGAAGAAGATGCGGCAGGCTGCTTCCCTGTGGACATAGAAAAGGGAAGTTCAATCAGCATAGGGATGATGCTTGCAGCAAGGAAAGCACCCATAGGGATCCGGTATCGATCATTTAGGATATCCCTGGATATTCGCTTAATTTCTTTAGAAGAACGTTTCATGGAGTAGCTCCTTTTTGCAAAATGGGTAACAGTTCAGCCATAAGCAGTCTCGTAGGCGAATCATGCTTGCATGAATGAGCATACGAGACTGCTTGTGGCTGAACTGTTACCAAAATGGTTTAGCGCAGGAAATGCGGAGTCAGGCAATCAAATCAATCTGCCGTCCCGCGAGCCTGATGGCATCCTGAGACTTGCGCTCCTTTTGGTAAGGGTTCGCCTCGTTGGGATACTTAATCATGGTATTGGTAGTGCCGCCGGATACATATGTGCGCCCGCATTCCGGACAAATGGCAGTGCGGATGGATACCGAAGCGGATACGACCTTCCCGTTTTTCTCGGTGGCCTTGGAATAAGCATTGGATACGTGCTCCCCTTCGTGGGCGCGCACTGCGGATGCGGCGGCCTGCGGTGAAATGTGGGCGGCGGATTTATAAGATACATTTTCATCAGAACCGTCCTGATATTTTCGGTTTTTACAAGTTTCGCATTCTTCCGGAGGCAGAGTGCGTCCGGCGTTTCCGGCTTTATCGGCAGCGGTTTCCGGATAAAGGGAATAATCCGCAGGTTTGCCATAAAAAGAAATTCCAATAGACATAAATATCATCATCCTTTCTGATGCATTGCAGGGTTGCTGTTGCCAGCGGTGCTTTCCGCGTCATGATACCATCTCGACTGCCGTCTCGATGGCGGTGCTCGTTAAATGCCGCTCGCCGCAAGCGCCAGCAGCACTTTCCTCGTCATTATATCATAAAAATAGAAAAGATACTATATTTACAATCAAAAAGAAAGAAGGTTATAATTTAAGACAGTTAGAAGCAACCATGGCAGGCATTTCTGGCACGAAGCCTCAGAAAAGGGGAAGCAAAAGCGGCGCAGAAATTTGATGAAAGAAGGGGTACGATGGGAGTTCAGAGGAAATCAGGGGACGACGGCGGAATAGAAAAAGGCTTATACAGAATAGGGCTGATTCTGTCTGCAGCCGCCCTTGCTTACTTTTTATGCTACCGTATCAGAGGCTTCCGCATAGAAACGTACCTCTATCCCTGTGTATTTCACGCCATCACAGGATATTACTGTCCCGGCTGCGGCACAACCAGGGCGGTTTACGCCCTCTTTCAGGGGAAATTATGGAAGAGCTTCTGTTATCAGCCCTTTGTCCCTTATGCTGCAGTCTTAGGCGGATGGTTTCTGTTCAGCCAGAGTGTGGAACGGATTTCCAAAGGGAAAATTGCCATTGGGATGCGTTACCGCGACGGTTATCTCTGGCTGTCGCTGATACTGCTGGCGGCAAATTTTTTCATAAAAAACATGGCTCTGTTCCTCTTCCATATTGACTTGCTTGTCCGTTAAAAAGAGCGGCAGAACGCGGCTATTGATAGCTTTTTATCAGGGCATCATAATCAATGCCGACCATTTGGTACAGTTCGCGCAGCATATTTTCCATGCCGCCATAGTAAATATTTGCCACAAGGAGCGTATAAATCATCAGGGCGATTATGATTCCCAGGCTAATAGAGCCTAAAATCAGCCCGATTTTAGCGCCGTAGCTTAAACGCATTTCTCCTCCACGGGAGAGAAGGGCAAATACAATGCTCAAAGAACCGCAGATGAGCGTGGGGTATACAAGGCACATCGTTGTCAGGGAAAGAATCCCCATAAGCAGAGAGAGCGCCTCCATTCTTTTGGAGTGGCGGTCCGTTCGATAAAATTGATTGTCCATAAACAGCCTCCGGATGAACTTTTTCTTAATTTTACCATGTACGGAAACAAAAAACAAATTCAATTCAGAAAGCAGATGAAAATCTAGTAACAGTTCAGCCCGCGCCATTCGCAATCCCGCACTCCATGCTTCAAAGCTTACTATCGTAAGCTGATTGCTCATGAACGGGCGTTCTGCTCATAAGCAGTCTCGTATGCTCATTC
>CANQUZ010000248.1 GCA_947627165.1 uncultured Roseburia sp. | reverse complement strand
CCTGTATTCCGAGGATGTGCTAAGGGCGTCCGGAGCGTTGGACAACATGACGTTCGACGAGTATATCGCGGCAAACAGCACTCCGGTCCGGACGGAGGTGGATCCGGAATATTACACCATGCTTGCAAATGCAACCGGCATTCCGGTGGAGAATATCTCGATTATAGCAACGGATGAGCCGATTTTCCGCCATTCGGAAGGGGGACGCACCTGGTCTGATTATCTGCAGATTATTTTGGCAGTGCTGATTTTCCTCCTGCTTGGATATGTGGTATTCCGCAGCACCAGAAAAGAAAAAGTGGTGGAGCCGGAACCGGAGCTTTCTGTGGAGACGTTGCTTGAATCCACCAAGGAAAGCCAGGAGGAGCTGGCAGATATCGGTTATTCAGAGAAATCCGAGACCAGATTGTTGATTGAGAAGTTTGTAGAAGAAAATCCAGAGGCAGCTGCTTCATTATTGCGCAACTGGCTGAATGAGGAGTGGGATTAATTTATGGCAAGAAATGCACAGGAATACAATGGCGTACAAAAAGCGGCAATTTTATTGATTGCCCTGGGGCCGGAGCGATCCTCCGATTTATTCAAACATCTGAAAGAAGATGAAATCGAGGAGCTGACCTTAGAGATTGCAAATACCAGAAGCGTGTCGCCGCAGTTAAAAGAAGAGGTATTGAACGAATTTTATGAAATCTGCCTCGCGCAGCAATATATTGCAGAGGGAGGCATCAACTACGCGAAAGAGCTGCTCGACAAGGCGTTGGGCAACGACAAAGCGCAGGAGGTCATCACCAGGCTTACGGCGTCCCTGCAGGTGCGTCCGTTTGAATTTGTGCGGAAGACCGACCCAAGCCAGCTTTTGAACTTTATACAGGATGAACATCCGCAGACCATCGCCATGATCTTATCCTATATGACGTCTGTGCAGGCGGCTACCGTGCTTAGCGCGCTCTCACAGGAAAAGCAGGCGGATGTTGCGAAACGTATCGCGATGATGGACCGCACTTCTCCGGACGTCATCAAGGAAGTGGAACGAGTGTTAGAGAGAAAACTGTCATCTTTAGTGAATCAGGATTACACCATTGTGGGCGGCGTGGATGCGATTGTAAATATCTTAAATACGGTAGACCGCTCCACCGAGAAACATATCATGGAGTCCCTCGAAATTGAAGAGCCGGAATTGGCGGACGAAATCAGAAAGAAAATGTTCGTATTCGAGGATATCTTGCTGCTTGACGACCGTGCCATCCAGAGAGTACTCCGGGATGTGGATAATTCTGATTTGAGCATCGCTCTTAAGGGAGCCAATGAAGAAGTGCAGAATGTCGTATTTAAAAACCTTTCCAAACGTCTGTCCGCTATGATCAAAGAGGATATGGAATTTATGGGTCCTGTGCGTATGAAGGACGTAGAAGAGGCACAGCAGAAGATTGTAGGCGTGATTCGTAAGTTAGAGGATGTGGGTGACATTGTTATCTCGAGAGGCGGAGGTGACGAGATCGTTGTCTAATCTTTACAAACAGTGGTTCGTCCGCACGGAAGAAACCAATACGCGGGTAATAAATTCCGATGCAATCCTGGGGAATTATATAGAGAAAAAAACAGTCAGAAACCGGCCGCCGGCAGACAAGGACGGCTTCCGGCAGGGCATTGTGGCTCCCGAAGTGGAACCCGTCGTGCAGGAAGAGGAGGCGTCGGAGGTTTTGGCCCGGGCGAAACTGGAGGCCGAGGAGCTTTTAAGCCAGGCAAAGCAGCAGGCAGAAATGCTTATCGGCAGGGCGCAGGAGGAATCGGATCAGATTCGTGAGAGCGCAAAGAAACAGGGAATCGCGGAGGGAAAAGCCTGGCTGGAAGAGGAAGCTGCAAAGCAGAAAAACCAGTTGGACTTGGATTACCAGAGTGACAGGAGGGCTTTGGAGACAGAGTATCTTGAGAAGCGAAGCACCATGGAGACCGAATTGGTAGACGTCATTCTTGAGGTGTTCAACAAAGTTTTCCATATTCAGTTTGACCATAAAAAACAGATACTGCTGTCTCTCATCCATGATGCCATCATGAACATTGAGGGGGAGAAGCGTTTCCGCATCAAGGTGGCGGAAACAAACGTGCTGTTTTTGGAAAAGAACAAAGAAGATATCCTAAATCGGGTCGGCCACGATATCGAATTGGAGATTCTTGCCGACCAGGGGTTAGACGGGAACGGCTGTATCATCGAGACGGATTCCGGCGTCTTTGACTGCGGGTTGGGAACGCAGTTAGAGAACCTGATTAAAGATATCAAATCATTATGCTCTCGGAATGAGGATTAATATGGCGCATAAGTATAATAAATATTTACAGCTGGCGGAAAAGACTTATTTCAACCGCCTTGGGAAAGTTGTAAAGATTGTCGGGCTCACCATAGAATCGGTGGGGCCGGATGCAAAATTAAATGATTTATGCCGGATTATCATTGACAGAGAAAAAAATCTTGCCGTCATGGCGGAAGTGGTGGGCTTCCGTGATAAAAGGCTTTTGCTGATGCCCTTTGATAACGTGGAGGGCATTGGGGTGGGCTGTATCGTGGAAAGCACAGGACGCCCGTTGGCTGTGATGGTGGGAGAAGAGCTGCTGGGGCATACCTTAGACGGCATCGGCAGACCCACAGATGTGGAGAGGCTGGATTTAAAATATGAATATCCGGTGGAGGCGCAGCCGCCAGACCCCATGGCAAGGAAAATCATTGACGAAGTGCTGCCATTAGGGGTGAAAGCAGTGGACGGGTTGATAACCGTGGGAAAAGGACAGCGGATTGGGATTTTTGCGGGTTCCGGCGTTGGAAAGAGTACGCTGCTTGGAATGTTTGCCCGCAACACGAGGGCAGACATCAATGTCATCGCTCTGATTGGGGAGCGCGGCAGGGAAGTAAGGGAATTTGTGGAGCGGGATTTAGGCCCGGAAGGGATGAAGCGTTCCGTCGTCATTGTGGCAACTTCGGATAAACCGGCGTTAATCCGCAACAAGGCGGCAAAAACAGCGACCGCTATCGCGGAATATTTCCGGGATCAGGGGAAGGACGTTCTCCTGATGATGGATTCCCTGACCCGTTTTTCCATGGCGCAGCGTGAGATTGGGCTTGCTTCCGGGGAACCGCCGGTGACGAGGGGATATCCTCCCAGCGTATACTCGGAGATGCCAAGACTGCTAGAGCGCGCCGGGACGTCAAGGATCGGGTCTATTACGGGGCTTTATACCGTACTAGTGGATGGAGATGACTTCAACGAACCCATAACCGATACGGCGAGGAGTATCTTAGACGGCCACATCATGCTGTCAAGAAAATTAGGTCATAAAAATCATTATCCGGCGA
>CANQUZ010000247.1 GCA_947627165.1 uncultured Roseburia sp. | reverse complement strand
TCAGGACGGATTCTTCCATCAGATACTTTTCCATTCTGGCAATCCAGCTCAATTCCTGTTTGGAAAAGCTATGGGCTTTTTTCAGCTTATCTACCGCCCGTCTAATCCTTGCTTCATGGGAAATGAGTACGGATCCGATTGCGTAACGGCGAATCAGGCTGATAATGTCTGCCGTAATATCCTCATTGGTCATCTGAGAGATCGCCGTATTCAACTGCTGCGTTGTAAAGCCTTCCCGATCCAGCGTTAATCGCAAGGATTTCAGGCTTTCTCTGGTCAGCTCCTTCGGGCGGGTGCAGACAATATTTAAAGCGGCAATTTCATCAAGGTTTGTTTTGATGTAGGCTGCAAAAGCGTCCAGATAATCTTCCGGCCTGCTTCCAGCCCCATAACCCCTATTGTGCTCTAACAGCTCATCTTCTGCATCGGATATTACCACAGGACTGCCGCCGTTTGCCTTTGTCTCCTGTAACATCTTGAACATATCCACAAAGCTAAGAAGGCGGTTACGGGCATCTTCTGGCTTGCGCTTCTGAATATCAATAATAAACTCGGTGGGGTCTTTCCCGCCTGTCATACTGATAAAGTGTTCCATGGTCTTGCTGTCCATGTTGCGCTTTTTCCGCTGCAGTTTGGCAATAATCTGGTTGATCTGATACTCTACCTGCTTTTCCCCTTCCATCACTTCCAGCCCGTCTAATAGCTGGGTAAACGTAGTTGACGGATTTACCACAACCGATTTCATGGTATTGACGGGTTCCAGCGAATCATACACGCCGACAGGATCATAAATTTCAAAGTGCGTCTTGTGAATTTCGGGGCATAGTCTGGTGGCTCGTCCCATCATCTGCTCAAACAGAATGCGGGATTTCACACGGCGCATGAATACCAGCGTTGTAATTTCAGGGACATCAATTCCAGTCGTCAGCAGATCAACCGTGACGGCAATGCTTGGGAAACGCTCATTCTTAAAACGCTTGATCGCTTCCTGTACTTTTTTCTTATTACCTCCGCCAACACTGCCCGTGATTTTCATAATGGCATCGTTATCAACGCCCGTTTGGGAATATATCTCTTTCAGGATTTTGACGATCATATCGGCGTGTTGGTCATCCACCGCATAGATCAGCGTTTTCCCCTGTTCCTCCGGAGATTCAGGGTCAATATCACGAGCAATTTCAGCAAGAACCGTCCTGTTAAAGTTCTCCGTGATAACCTGGCGATTGAAGCTGTCAATCTCAAAATCCAGCTCGTCAGAGAGAAGTTCGCTGTTGGTAATTTCTCCCGTAACAGGGTCATAGACGGTAATGGTGTCTCCCTCTTTGTAATGAATGCCGCCTTTCCCCAATTTCGTTATCAGCTCATGCGGCGCATCGTGGTCTACCAGATACCCTTCTATGACCGCTTCCCGATAAGTATATTTGAACACTGGCTCGCCGAAAATTTTCGTAGTTTGCAGTGCAGGTGTTGCCGTGAGCGCAATTTTAACGGCATCAAAGTATTCAACGACACTGCGGTATTTGCTCTGGTAGTCAGCCTGATCCCGATAAAGCAGCTCGTCCTCGCCCATTTCCTTGTCCAGTATGTAGCCTCTGTGGGCCTCGTCAATAATCACAAGGTCATAGTCGGAAATGGCGGGCATCGTGTCTTCGTCATTGTAAAGGATACGCTTTACCATACTTTGAACCGTTGCCACCTGGATACGGGTTTCACGGTCAATCGATTTGTCGTCAAGTCCTTTAACATTATAAATGTCATCAAGGGTCATCAAATCTTCCAGCTTGACTTCCCGAAAGACATCCTGTGCCTGCTCTCCCAAAGCAGTGCGGTCTACAAGAAACAGAATACGGCGGAAGCGTTCTGTTTTTAGAAAGCGATAAATCAGGCCTAAAATCGTTCTTGTTTTGCCCGTACCTGTAGCCATTGCCAAAAGGATCTTCTGCTGTCCGTTCCTAACAGCATTTTCAGCCGCCTGAATGGCTCTTATCTGATATTCGCGCAGATTTAAACCGTCTTTATCCCTCAGAAGGTCATAGGGCATATTCTGCAAAGCCTGATTTGTGGACGGAATATCCTTTTCCAATAGCTCCAACATACCTGTGGGACTCATCCATCCCCTTAATGCTCTCGGCGCATGGTCGGGCCGCCTCAGATCCAGAAACCAAACGCCGCTCTTTGTGTCGTATTGTTCCAGATAAGGCCTTCCGTTGGTGGCAAAGGTGAACGGAACTTTATAGCTGCCCCATGTGCCGATCCGATACTGCGCGTCTTCCTCTCGGATATTCCTGGAATAATCCTTGCATTGGTAGTCAATGACAGACGGAATATCTTTATGGATTGCCTTGGCCTCTATGGTGCCAACCATCTGGGTATCAACAAACAAAGCATAATCCGCATAGCCTTTGTTGCCAACTGTAGAATCAGTAGGCCATTCTGCGATTGCGATATTATGCCCTTTGGCAGGTCGGGTTCCTTTTGAATAGCGCAGGTTTTCTGTATCGGCCTCCCACCCGACTTTCCGGAGCTGCTCATCAATCAAATAGCGGGTTTCTGCCTCTGTGCGTACTCTTTGGCTTGCCGCCTTGCCTGCCTGTTGCTTCCGGGTTTCCTTTTCCACTTCAGGGGCGGCAGCCGCCGTAGCCTCCGCCTCCTGCACCAGCTTGTCCTCTTGCTCCTGTTCGGCTTGCTTGTCGGCAATAACAGGCGCAGAAGCGTTTTTGGGCATCACAAAAGGTTTATTCTTGTAATCCCAGTCCCCGTAAGTCTGCATAAACCATTCGCACAAGCTGTATGCCATTTGGAGCAGCGTTTTACTTTCTTCCACAGAAGCATAGTTTTCATGCACTGCCTTGTTGCGGACTTTTCGGAGGGCATGGAGGATATCCGATAAATCCCGTGTGATCAATCCTTCCCGAAAAAGCGTGTCTATCCGTGTGACGGCGGTATTATCCCGCGGCAATGGAATCCTGTCATAGGTAAATATCAAATTTACTATCGTCTCACCAATCATGCCTAATTTCATCAGACAGGAATTAGAATCGGAATAGCAATATTTTTCCGCCAGCTCACCGAAATTGGCTAGTACAGGAAAATGACAATCCAAGAACGCAAAATTTGATTCCATACAAATCCCTCCTTAATGTTCCATCGGGGAAACAGCCATTGTCAGTCTTCCTTGCGGTAACGCTATGCTTGCTATTTGCCCCAGTTATCTCCATTCCCTATTATAGAGTGAAAAATCGCCTTCATCAAGGAATTTTATAGTATGGTTGGTAACAGTTCAGCCATCAATGTCATTAAGTTAGCACCAGCAACATAAGGCATACTGTAGAAAATACAGCAAAAGC
>CANQUZ010000246.1 GCA_947627165.1 uncultured Roseburia sp. | reverse complement strand
GTTTATGCCTGAACGCACCAGTTCCAGGACGTTCTCGATAAAGCAGCCCTCAACGTTTTTGTTGAAAATCGTCGTTGCCTCCACTGCTAGGGGGCTGTCTATGTATACTTCAAAATTCTCATATTCCGGCAGGAGGCCTTCCGTTTTAATGCGGCGGATGAAATACAACATCTCCTGGGTACGTCCCACGGAAAACGCCGGTATCACGAGATTCCCGCCCCGGATAAAGGTATCTTTTAAAACTGCCGCAAGGCTGATGGCAAAATCCGGCGGCGCCGCATGGTCCCTGTCCCCATAAGTGGATTCCATGACCACATAATCCGCCTCCTTGATATATTCCGGATCTTTAATCAGAGGCCGATTGCCAGGCCCGATGTCTCCGGAGAAGACAATTTTAACCTCTTCTTCCCCCTCCTCCTTAATCCACATCTCAATACTGGAGGATCCCAATAAATGTCCGGCATCCACGAAACGGACTTTCAATCCCTCGCAGACTTCTATGATCCGGCGATATTCACAGGGAACAAACTTTCCCAAAACGCTCACGGCGTCATTCATATCATAAAGGGGCGCTACTTCCGGCAGCCCTGCCCTTTTTGCCTTGCGGTTTTTCCATTCCGCTTCAAACATCTGAATGTGCGCGCTGTCTTTCAGCATAATGCCGCACAGCTGGCTTGTCGCCTCCGTAGCAAATATCTGCCCCCGGAAACCATGGTTATACAGCAGCGGGAGCAGCCCGGAATGGTCAATGTGGGCATGGGTGACAAATACATAGTCTATCATGGACGCAGTGACCGGTATCTCCTGATTGACATACAGGTCTGGCCCCTGCTCCATGCCGCAGTCCACCAAGATATTCTTGTCGTTAAAGGAAATGAAATGACAGCTGCCCGTCACTTCATGCGCCGCCCCTAAAAATTCTAACAGCATAAGATGTCCCTCCATTCTGCCTGCAAATTTTTTATGGCTGTAGCAGTTCTTTCTGATATCAGTATACTCTTTTACAGCGTTATTTACAATATGTTTGCGCAGTTATGTCCGGACATCCCACGGCTGTTTTATTCTAAACGCACTATTTCCCGCTTGAGGCGCACCATGATTTTTTTCTCCAGCCTTGAGATATAGGATTGGGAAATCCCCAGCATATCCGCCACTTCTTTTTGCGTCTTTTCCTCCCCGTCGAGGCTGTTTAACCCAAAACGCAGCTCGATAATCATGCGCTCCCTTCCGGAAAGCTTTTCAATCGCCCCCTTTAAAAGCCTGCGCTCCACGTCCGTCTCAATATCCCGGTATATGACGTCGTCCTCCGTCCCAAGGATATCGGAAAGAAGCAGCTCATTCCCATCCCAATCCACATTCAGTGGCTCGTCAATGGATACTTCTAATTTTGTCTTGTTATTTCTCCGCAGATACATTAAGATTTCATTTTCAATGCACCGGGAAGCATACGTAGCCAATTTTATGTTCTTATCAGGATTGAAGGTGTTGATTGCCTTAATCAGCCCAATCGTCCCAATGGAGATTAAATCTTCCACTCCCACCCCCGTATTGTCAAATTTTTTTGCTATGTATACCACCAACCTTAAGTTATGTTCAATCAGCCGTTTTCTGGCCCTCTCCCTCGCCTCAAACTCTTTTTTCCCCAAGCGCTTTCCTTTTTCCAGGCAGTCCCCGCCCAGCATCTCAATGCAGACAGCTTCCTCCTCGCTCTCCAACGGAGGCGGCAGCACTTCCGCTCCGCCGATGTAATGAATCTCGTCATTCTCCCGAAACAAAATCTTAGAAAGAGAAAAACTTCTCATTTCTTTCCAGAAATTCCTTTTTTCTCTCCCGGGAATCTTGAATTTTATGTACATATCCCACCACCCGCTCTTGACTTTCTTTTCTTATTGATTCTCTCTCCTTCGTCCAGTAATGCCGCGTGCAGAATCATATCATAATCTTTTCCTTCCAACAGCCCCTCCTCTGCAAATCCGATTGCCGCATTTTTTATCACAATTCTTTGTTTTCCCTGCCGGATTTCAAGAAAATCCACATCCGTGACCCAAAGCAGCCCATTCTGCTCCCCTAACGAGCGGTAAGGCACATAGCGGACGGCGTCTCGCTCCGCCTCCCAAAAGTCCTTTGCTTTTTGATAGCTTAAAATGCTGACGGCCTTTCCGGTATAAGGATCCCTCAACTGGTTCCCGCTGTCCCAATACGCCCGAAGCTCCAGGCTCCGCAGCCCCTTTTTCAGACGGCATGAAAAAATGTAATTTCCATAGGAGCGGAATTGCATCAGATACGCCGCCGCGGAAAAAAGGAGAACTGACGCCGCTAACATCTGCATATACTGATGTCTATAGAAGAGCCTCTGTTCCTGCAGCCATTCCATCCCTCCGCCTAAAAGCAGCGCCGCAAGATAGGTCGCGAGCCAGTTTTCCAAAAACTGTTTTTTTGATTTGATGCCGAAACATCCTGCCACCATTCCGGTATTCAGGACAAAATGCGCCAATAACTGATACCATACCGGATCTTTGACGGAAAGCAAAAGGAACAGCCCGCACAGGGAACTAAGCGCCGACACCAAAAATAACCGGATGCCCCGTTTCCCCCGTTTTAAGAACAGATTGCTTCCCATCACCGCCAGGTAATCCATGCATAAATTCTGCAGAAGGAACACGTCTGCATAGAACACATAAATTTTTCTCACCCCTTTTTTTATTTTTATTCCGTCATTATACTCCCATCGCCCCTCCTATTTTGTCAAAACAGGGAGCGGAAAAGCGGCAATTCATCCCCTGTTTTCAACAATAGGAACCACGCTTTGCAAGTTTTCCGCCACAAAAAAACACCGGATATCCGTCCGATGTGGAAGGTATCCGGCATTTAATTTTCAAACAATCGTCAGCAGCGCGGTCGTCTCCGCAAAGCCGCTTTCTAAAAAGTTTTTGAACAGTTCCTGCAAATGCTTCTGGCTATGGTCAAAAAACCGTGCTGTCTTGCTAAAAATCATTACCTGGGTGCTGAGATCCGGAAGCGTATGGGATTCCGCCGCAATAAAGACATCCGCCGTCATCTGAAGGACGTAGAGATAAACAAGCGTCGCTATCATGTCGCGGATATTGCGGGTCCGACCGGCTTTCAGATAGTTGTTCAGGATATAATTGACTGCATAGTTTTCGTACTGGACGGTATAGTCAGGCAGGCAAAAGGGCGCGAAAAGCTTCTCGATGGCATCCGTTTGCAGGATTAAGTCAGGGTGCTCGGCCAGGAAGCCGCCGACCGGCTTAAACAGAAACTCAATCCTGTATAATCCGTCAAACTGCAGAAGCTGACGCAGCATCAGAATCTGGGAAGCATGGTCAGTGGGGATGCGTCCGAGAGTCTCCGCAAGAGCATGATATTGCTC
>CANQUZ010000245.1 GCA_947627165.1 uncultured Roseburia sp. | reverse complement strand
CTGCTCATAAGCAGTTTCGTATGCTCATTCATGCAAGCATGATTCGCCTACGAGACTGCTTATGGCTGAACTGTTACTTTTGTTTTGCAGAATCGGGGCGATATAGGATTGAATGGTGTAATAAATTGTGTTAGTATAGATGGTAAAATAACGAAGGAAGCACAAGGTACGGTATTGGAAATGGAGGAATAAAGTGGAAAATACAGTTCTTATGATTGACGATGATATGCTAAATATTAAATCCACCCAGAATATCTTACGGGGGGAGTACAGAGTCGCAACTGCAACCTCCGGCTTGGATGCTTTCCGGATTTTGGAATTTATGAAACCGGACTTGATTTTGCTGGATATTAATATGCCGGAAATGAATGGCTTTGAAGTCTTAGAAGAATTGAAAAAGAAACAGGACACCCAGGACATTCCCGTGATTTTTTTGACGGCAGAGCAGAGCGCGGCCATGGAGACGCAGGCGTTTGAGAAGGGGGCGGAGGATTTTGTATCGAAGCCTTTCAACCCGGAAATCCTCAAAAACAGGGTGAAAAAAACCATCAATATAGAAATGCACCAACGCCATCTGGAGAATATGGTGGCTGCCCAGACGGAGAGGATTATCGACCACGAGAACCAGATTAACCAGATCCAGATGGAAATGATATGCGCCATGGCAAAAGTGATTGAGAGCCGGGACGGCAGCACGGGGGAGCACGTGAGGCGCACCAGCAGGTATGTGGCACTTTTGGCGGAGCTTCTGCAAAAAGAGGAGTACGCCAAACGGGAACTGACGGAGTACTATGTGGATATCCTCTGCCGCGCTGCCTTCATGCACGATATCGGCAAAATAAAAGTGGATGACGCGATTTTGAAAAAGCCCGGCAAATTCACCGAAGAGGAAATTGCCAAAATGAAGATACAGGCGGGCGGAGAGATTATCCGCAACACCATGGGCAATATTGAGGAGAAAGATTATGTGGAAATCGCTGCGGATGTGGCGACGTACCACCATGAGCGCTGGGACGGCAGGGGGTATCCCAAAGGGCTTTCCGGCGAAAATATCCCTCTGGGAGCCAGAATCATGGCATTGGCGGATGTGTTTGACGGATTGACGAGCGTGCGCCGCTACAAAGAGGCGATGAGCGCGGATCGGGCGTTTTCGATTATAGAAGAGGAATCCGGAAAACAGTTTGACCCGAATCTGGCGAAGGTGATGCTGGCAAATAAGGACGTATTCCGCAGACAGCTCATAGAATTTTCCATGGAAAAATAACAGGGCGGAGAGGAAAAGAGATGGAAAGGGACAACGACAGAGTACGGCTGCAGAACATGGGAACAATCGATATGGCGGGGAAGGAGGACGTCGTCCATATTTTTATTGTAAACCCCTGGGCGGGGAAATTGACATTTGCCACGGAGCTGCGCAGAAAGCTCTCCCAAATGAAGGATATCCAGTATTTTGTGTTCAACACCAGGTATGCGGGGCATGAAAAGGCCCTGGTGAAAGAGATACAGGGGATTTTTGAAAATGAACGGCTGCGCTTCTACTGCTGCGGAGGTTCCGGCACTATGCGCAATATTTTAAACGCCTTTGAAGATTTGTCCGATGTGGAAATTGCATTTTTCCCCTGCGGGCTGACCAATGATTTCCTAAAAGTTTTTGGGGAAGATGAAAAGCGGTTTTTGGATATTGAAGAGCTGGTGGACGGGGAAATTATCCATGTGGACTACATAAAAAGCAATCACGGGGTGATGCTCAATACCTTTTCCGTGGGGCTGGATGTGACGGTCATCGAAAAAGAAAAAGAATACCGGTTTTTAAATGCCCTCACCCCGAGTATGCCCTACAGCGCCGCTTCCATATACGCGATGCTGCTGTCGCGGCAGTACAGCTATGAAGTGGAACTGGACGACAGAAAATTTGAGGGAAAGGCGGCGGAAATATTCTTTGGAAATGGAAAGTTTCTGGGAGGGAGCCTGAATTTTGCGCCGAGCGCCGACGTCACAGACGGTATGGGCAATTACCGCATCGTCTATGGCTACAGCGGGTTTTTCCTGCTCCGGAAGGTCTGGGATCTGTTAAAGGGAAGATATGACAGGATCGACGAAATTTCGGAGTATGGAAGGAGCAAGACGATTTCCATACGGAGGAAAGACGGCGAAGCGTTCATGGTAAATCAGGATGGGGAGGGGATCATCGATACGGAATGGCACGCGGAGATCGTAAGAAAAGGACTGCAGCTTGTGGTGCCGAAGGGGGTGAGCTGGAATGGAAGATAGGAGATTTGCGAAGAAAGGGAACTGCATTGTCTACGCCTTTCTGGCAGCCATGACCATTGCGGTGGAACTCTTCTATACCGGCAGAACGGAGGTGGCGCGGGAAATCGTTATTTTGTGCCTCATGATTACGGTTTTCATTTCAGAGAGGCTGACGAGGAATAAAAACATTTCCGACGGCCTCCATGCAAGGATCCACACGCTGTTTTATTCCATAGCCGCCGTGCTGATGGGGATAGAGACTTCAAATACGACGGTGTATCTGGTGTTTCTGGTGATACCGCTGTTTATGCAGCTGCTTTATCTGGATAAAAAAGCCTACATTTTTATGGAGTGCGTTTTATTTCTCCAGTTTACGCTGCTGCTGTTTCTTGGGTTTCCCTATATGTCGGGGAACCCCTCCTGGATGGTGAGCATTTTTTATTATATCAGGCTTCTGCTCTGCGTCCTTACGATGCTGTACCTGATCAATGTGCTCAACATACAAAAGAAAATGAATTACGAGCAGGAATGCAGCCTTGACGATATGCTGAGGATTATTTCCGCAAAATGCAGCGAGGCAAAGAAAGCCGCCAAAAGCAAATCCGACTTTCTCTCCCATATGTCCCATGAGATCCGGACGCCCATCAATTCGATTCTTGGCATGAACGAAATGATTTTGCGGGAAAGCACGGAAGAGAATATTGTCCAGTATGCCATGAACGTAGAGAGCGCGGGCACGACCTTGCTCTCTCTGGTAAATGACATTTTGGATTTTTCAAAGATTGAATCCGAAAAAATGGAAATTGTCCCCGTGGAATATATGCTTAGCTCCGTCATCAACGATCTGGTCAATATGATGCGGCCGAGAATGGCGCAGAAAAATTTAGAGCTAAAGGTAGTGGTCAATCCGTTCACGCCGGATTTGCTGTTCGGGGATGACGTCAGGATTAAGCAGATTTTGACGAATCTTCTGACAAACGCTTTTAAGTATACAGAGGAAGGGAACATCACCCTCTTTGTGGATTACGAAGATATTGACGACGGAAAAATCGCCCTGTCGGTGAAGGTGCAGGATACCGGCTATGGCATCCATAAAGAGGATTTGAATAAAATCTTTACTTCTTTCCAAAGGGTGGACGAAAAACGGAC
>CANQUZ010000244.1 GCA_947627165.1 uncultured Roseburia sp. | reverse complement strand
TTTTCAAAAACAGCACCTTCCTCTCTTGAAATCCCGGCTTCCTATGGCTGAATAGATACAGCTGTCTCATCTGTTTTCTTTCATCCTTCCGCCAGCCGGGCCACTGGTCTTGGCATCCTATGCACAGACTTAGTCTCTAGTTCTATTATGCCACAGAATCCCTGTAAACTCAAATAAAATCATCTTTCAAATTCCTCAAACAAATTTTCACTTCAGCATTACAATTTATTCTGTATTTTTAGATGTTTATCCTTGTTTTTTCGCTCTATTACGATTAAAATTGATATATATTTTAATCAACGAGAGGATAACATCATGCGACCTGTACATTTCTCAAACAAGGGGCAAAAGAAAAAAAGCCTAATTCGATCTATTATGATTCTATGCAGCACCATCGTCATCATATCTGTGGTATGCGTCGGCACAGCTGCCATCCGATCCATCAAAAATATGGACTCTTCCGCCTACCGGACTTATGAGCAGGCGAAAAACGAAGGCTACAACACCGAGATTAAGTCCGAAGTGCAAAGCGCAATCTCCATTCTTCAGAGTGAGTACGACAAATATCAGGCGGGAGAGAAATCCGAAGAAGACGCCATGTACGATGCGAAAGAGACGGTGCGCGCCATGCGCTACCGCGACGACGACAGCGGCTATTTCTGGATTGACGCTATGGACTATACCCTGATCATGCACCCGGTTCTTACGGAAACCGAAGGAAACAACCGTTATGACCTGGAAGATCAAAACGGCGTCATGATTGTGCAGGAAATCGTAAAAGTCTGCAGCGAAGCATCCAAGAGCGGATATAATTCCTTTTATTTCACAAAATCCGACGGCGTGACCGTTGCACCCAAAATTGCGTATTCGGAACTGTTTGAGCCCTGGGGATGGATCATCTCTACCGGGAATTATGTGGATGATATGCAGCTTGACATGAATGCCGTCAAATCCCAAATGGAGCAGGATTATGTCAGCATCCTGTTCCGCGAGATTGCCATATTCGCCGTTACCATCATCATCGCCCTGCTGATTGCATATGTTTACGGAAAAAAACTTGTCCTGCCGTTAAATCATATGCAGCTTTTTGCAGACAGGCTCTCCACCGGAGATCTGACCGGCACAGTCGACTCCCGCACAACCAACGAAATTGGGCAGACCTCGCTTGCGCTGCTTACGGCACAGGGCAATATGCGTTCCCTGCTGCAGGCGATCTCGGATGTCCTTGCCGCCGTAGAGGACGCGCTTGCAAACTTTGACGAGATTTTTGAAAATATCCGCACTTCCCTTTCAGAAGTATCAGTCGCAGTGGAAACCATTGCCGAAAACATCACCGAACAGGCCTCCTCCACAGCTAACGCTTCGCAGGAAGTAACCATCATGAGCGACAGCATTGTGCAGACCGGAACTGAAGTGCGGACACTTGAAGAAAACGCACACGACATGAAACAGCTCAGCGAACAGTCCATGGCGACCATCAGCCATCTGATTACGGTCAATGACAAGACAAAGGCCAACATCAGCGCCATGCATGAACAGACACAGGCAACCAATCAATCTGTCCAGCAGATTCAAATCGCCGCCAACCTAATCAATGAGATTGCAGACCAGACAAGCCTGCTTGCGCTGAATGCGAGCATTGAGGCCGCAAGGGCGGGCGAAATGGGACGCGGTTTCGCTGTCGTCGCAGACGAAATCGGAAAGCTGGCGCAGCAGTCCACCGATTCCGTAGGGGAAATCCGCAAAGTGGTGGACGACCTTTTGCAGAATGCTTCCCAGTCCGTAATCATCATGGACGAAATCAGCAACGCGGTAGATTTACAGGTAGATTCCATCTCGGATACCAGTAAAAATTTCAGCCGGCTTTACCAGGAGCTTGATCGATGCGTTTCCGCAGTCCGTGTGATTGACCACATGACAAGCGACATAGAAACGCAGCGCAATAGCGTTATGACCGCTTTAGATACACTAAACCGGATTGCCCAGGATAATGCGGCAATGACACAGGAAACGGCCTCCATGTCCGCCACGCTTTCCCATACCGTGGACAGTTCCGAATCTGTTATCCACGATTTGAAACAAAAGATGCATATACTGACAGAAAATATGCACAAATTTAAGCTTTAAATCCCCAATGCCTGATGCGGCTGATTTCCGATATTTTTTACGGAAGCAGCCGCAGCTTACCACAATGATTGCAGGCGGCATGATGAAGTGCAGGAAAAGCCTTTTCCTCTCATACAAAATGTAACAGTTCAGCCCACGCCATTTGCAATCCCGCACTACGGGCTTCAAAATTGCTCATGAACGGGCGTTCTGCTCATAAGCAGTCTCGTATGCTCATTCATGCAAGCATGATTCGCCTACGAGACTGCTTATGGCTGAACTGTTACTACAAAATCCCCCGAAACAGCCAGGAATCTCACCTGCCTCCTTCGGGGGATTTCTATTCTTTAAACAATGGGAGTTAGGACAAACGCCATTGCCTACATGGTTTCCACAATGGCATCTGCCAACGCTTCCCATTCACTTCTCACATTTATACCGCCCTGCCGCAGCACTGTTTGTATTTTTTGCCGGAACCGCAAGGGCAGGGATCATTGGGATATACCTTAGCGGCAGCGCGTTTTTTGGGTGCATTGGCACTGTCATCCTTGTTTGTTCCGGTTACTTTTGCAACCTGCTCGCGCTCTACTTTCTGCTCAATCTTCACATGGTACAGCAGACGGATAGTATCTTCCTGAATATTGGCTATCATCTCATCAAACATATCAAATCCAGCCATCTTATACTCTACCAAAGGATCCCTCTGTCCATAGGCCTGTAAGCTGATGCCCTGGCGCAGCTGCTCCATATCGTCAATGTGATCCATCCATTTCCGGTCAATGACCTTTAAGAGGACTACGCGCTCCAACTCCCGGAACTGTTCAATCTCCGGGAACTCTGTCTCTTTTGACTCATAGAGTTTTACCGCCCTCTCTTTTAACAGATGCTTCAATTCTTTATGATTTTTTACGCTGTCCACATCCTCGGCGGTAACAGGCTCCAACGGAAAGATGGATGCCAACAGCTGGTTTAATTCGTTCAGATCCCACTCTTCCTTTGAGAGGTCAGGAGAAATACAGGTATCTACACACGTTTCCACTCTGTCGGTAATCATTTTAAAGATGACGTCGCGCATATTTTCGCCGTTTAAAACGCGCAGACGCTCTGCGTAAATAATCTCTCTCTGGTCATTCATTACCTGATCGTACTCCAGGAGATTCTTTCTGATTCCGAAGTTATTTCCCTCGATCTTCTTCTGCGCCTTCTCAATGGCAGAAGTCAGCATCTTATGCTGAATCTGCTCATTCTCCGGTACGCCCAGAGCCGTAAAAATATCCATCAGCTTTTCAGAGCCGAACAGGCGCATCAGGTCGTCCTCTAACGAGATAAAGAACTGGGATTCGCC
>CANQUZ010000243.1 GCA_947627165.1 uncultured Roseburia sp. | reverse complement strand
GCAGAACGCCCGTTCATGAGCAATTTTGAAGCCCGTAGTGCGGGATTGCGAATGGCGTGGGCTGAACTGTTACGATGGCAGAGAGGAAGGGAGAAAAGAGGCTTGCGGAAACAGAGAAAAGCGTGTATAGTTATCAAATAGATGTCTGATGGTTTTTCAGACTCCTGGTGTAGAGATTTTAAGTAGGACAAATGATCGCGGCCCGGCATTGCCGGGGTGAGGAAAGTCCGGGCTTCACAGGGCAGGATGCCGGATAACGTCCGGT
Source organism: uncultured Roseburia sp. (assembly GCA_947627165.1). Lineage (GTDB taxonomy): Bacteria > Bacillota > Clostridia > Lachnospirales > Lachnospiraceae > Roseburia. The sequence continues at coordinate 3,201 of CANQUZ010000243.1, read as the reverse complement.
AGAGGCGACTCTAAGGATAGTGCAACAGAAATATACCGCCGGATGCCCCGAAAGGGGTTTCCCGGTAAGGTTGGAAGGGCAGTGTAAGAGACTACCGCCTCCCTGGCAACAGGGAGGGCATATGTAAACCCCATCCGAAGCAAGACCGAATAAAAGCGTTGACGCGGCCCGCCAGCTTTAGGTAGGTTGCTTGAGGTGGCTGGCAACAGCCATCCTAGATAGATGATCATTCGCTGCGAAAGCAGCCGACATAACCCGGCTTACCGTCCTGCTTAATTTCAAAACACCGGTTTTTTTATGCAATTCTAATAAAAATCTTAAATATTTCTTAAAAGACAATAGGAATGTTGACGTTCCTTTTTTTTGGGCTTACGATAAGTGCAAATGTGAAAGGAAGAAGAGTCATGCAGGAAAAAATTCAGCGTTTTATGCAGGGAAGATATGGGGCGGATGAATTGTCAAAGGCTTGCCTGATCCTGACGACGGTTTTGTGTGTGATATCCGTATTTTCCGGATGGGATGTGTTCTTTTGGCTGGGGTTGGCCCTGCTGCTGTACACCTATTGGAGGATGCTTTCTAAAAATTGTTCTAAGCGTTACAGCGAGAGGCAGAAGTTTCTTGACGTAAGGTACCGCATGGCAGTCAAACGCAGGGAGATAAAAAACCGCCTTTACCAGAGGAAGGTTTTTCATATTTACAAATGCCCGCAGTGCAGGCAGAAGGTACGTGTGCCGAGGGGAAAAGGGAAAATCTGCATTACGTGCCCTAAATGCAAGGCGGAGTTTATAAAGAAGAGCTGATAAACGGATAAAGGAGAATTTTTTTGTGTTTGGTTATATCAATATCAATCAAAAAGAATTGTCAGAAGAAGATAAAAAAACATATCAGGCATATTACTGCGGGCTGTGCAGGAAATTAAAGCATAACTGCGGGACAAAAGGGCAGATGCTGTTAAATTACGATATGACATTTCTGATTGTTCTTCTTACCGGCCTCTATGAATTAGAGAATCAGGCGTCGGAGTTTATCTGCACCCTGCATCCCACGAGGAAACAGACCGTTTGGGTAAACGCAGCCACAGACTATGCGGCGGACATGAATGTGATGTTAGCTTATCATAACCTCATGGATGATTGGAGGGACGACAGGTCCTACGCCAGCAGGGCGTTCGCCCGGATCTTAGACAAAGACTACGCCCGCGTGATGGGAAAGTATCCCAGGCAGGCGCTGTCAATCGAGGAATGCCTGAACAAAACGCTGGAGACGGAACGGCGACAGGAAAGCAATCTGGATTTAGCGGCAGGGCTTACCGGGGAGCTGCTTGCGGAGATTTTTTGCTGGAGGGAAGATGAGTGGGCGGAAGAGCTGCGCACCCTGGGCTTTTATCTGGGAAAGTTTATTTATCTGATGGACGCTTACGAGGATTATGAGGCGGACATGGCGAAGAAAGCCTATAACCCCCTGGCTTTCATGCACAGGGAGCAGAGGGAGGACTTAGATACCTGGTGCAGGCTCCTTTTGACCAGTATGATATCAGAGTGTGCGAAGTCCTTTGAGCGCCTTCCTATCCTTCTGCATACGGATATTTTGCGGAATGTCCTGTATTCCGGCGTTTGGACCAAATATGAGTATCTGCAGCTGAAAAGGCGCAAAACGGCAGAGAAAACAAAAAAGAAAATGCGTATGAGGGTTGATGTATGAGGGATCCGTATCAGGTGCTTGGCGTCTCAAGAAGTGCCTCTGATGAAGAAATAAAAAAAGCGTACCGCGCTTTAAGCAGAAAATATCATCCTGACGCCAATATGAATAATCCAAACAAAGAGCAGGCAGAGGAACGCTTTAAAGAAGTGCAGCAGGCATACGACCGGATTATGAAAGAAAGGCAGCAGGGAGCTTCCCAAGGCGGGGATTATGGATATCGCTATGGGTGCGGATATCAATACGGAGGCGGCAGAGAGTATGGCCAGAGCAGCGATTCTTTGCAGATGCAGGCAGCGGCGAACTATCTTGCAAACCGCCGTTATGCGGAGGCGCTCAATGTCCTAAAAGGGATTCCCTTTGGGGAACGCCGGGCGCGTTGGTATTATTACAGCGCGGTGGCAAACCAGGGAGCCGGCAATAATATCCTGGCGAAGGAACAGGCGGCAAGAGCGGTGGAGATGGAGCCGGGGAACTTGGAGTACCGTCAGTTTTTGCAGCAGTTGGAGTATGGCGGCACATGGTATGCCAATATGGGCAGCGGATACGAGCGGCCTTATGCGGGTGCGGGAAGTTGGTGCCTTAGTATGCTGTTTTTAAATTTATTCTGTAATTGCTGCTGCAGGCCTTATTAAACAGTGGAAAATAATGAAAAGCACGATTTGCTGACAGTTCCTATATAAAAAACGAGAATGCCGGGATTGGCATTCTCATTTTTTACATAGGCAAGATGAAGCGTAAGCCCCTCCACTCCTTGTCTAACGTTTCGAGGTTCTGCTGTATTTCTCTTCACAGTATTTGCAGCGGTACACTTCTTTTTCCGGGTCTGTCAGTACGAAAATCTGATCCAGCTCCTGCTCGGTTGAAGTGATGCAGCGCGGATTTTTGCAGCGGATGACATTGGTTACCTGCTTTGGCAGACGCAGCTCTTTTTTGGAGACGATACAGTTATCCTGGATGACATTGACGGTGATATTGTGGTCAATGAAGCCTAAGATGTCCAAATCTAACGCCTCTATCGGGCACTCCACTTTTAACATATCCTTTTTGCCCATCTTGCTGCTCTTGGCATTTTTGATGATGGCGACGGTGCAGTCGAGCTGGTCCAATTTTAAGTCATGGTAAATCTGGAGGCTCATGCCCGGCTGAATGTGGTCCAATACGAACCCTTCCTGTATTCCACTGATATTTAACATAATCTGTCTTCCCTTCTATTTTGCTGGCAAATGGCAGGTTCCTAATCAACGGTAATCTCTAGCAAGGTCAATATCAGCGCCATGCGCACATAAACGCCGTACTGCGCCTGCTTGAAATAAGCGGCCCTTGGATCCTCGTCCACTTCCACGGAAATCTCATTGACACGGGGGAGCGGGTGGAGCACCAGCATCTCTTTTTTTGCCAGTTCCATTTTGGATTTTGTCAAAACATAGAAATCTTTTAACCGGATGTAATCCTCCTCGTTAAAGAAACGCTCTTTTTGCACGCGGGTCATATAGAGGATGT
>CANQUZ010000242.1 GCA_947627165.1 uncultured Roseburia sp. | reverse complement strand
GCCAAGCTGGCTTCCGTCGCCAAACAATTCCTCAAAAACCGGCAAGTCCCTTGGCGTGGAAATAATCAGCACCTCGCGAATCCCCGCCAGCATCAGCGTGGACAGTGGATAGTAAATCATAGGCTTGTCATAAATCGGCATAATCTGTTTTGAAATGGCCTTGGTCAACGGATAAAGTCTGGTGCCGGATCCCCCGGCGAGTATGATTCCTTTCATAGCGCAACCTCCAATGTTTTGTAATGAATAAAACGCAAACAAGCAGTATCGCCCTAAAGACGGTACTGCTGCCTGCATCTTTTATCTGTTCTGATACATATCCTCATAATATTTCTGGTAATCGCCGCTGGTGACGTTTTTCATCCAGTCTTCATGCTCAAAGAACCATGCTATGGTTTTTTTGATGCCGTCTTTGAACATCGTCTCCGGCTCCCAGCCGATTTCTGCTTTAATCTTGTCCGGAGCAATCGCATAACGTCTGTCATGACCTTTTCGGTCTTCCACATAGGTAATCAGATCCTTGCTCACAAGTTTTCTCCGCTCATCATCTTCCGGAAGCATCTCAAGCAGTGTCTCAATAATAATATTGATAATCTCAATATTCTGTTTTTCATTGTGTCCGCCTACGTTGTAAGTCTCCCCCAGGATTCCCTTCTCCTGCACCATGTCAATGGCTTTCGCATGGTCATCCACATAGAGCCAGTCACGGACATTTTTCCCATCGCCGTATACCGGCAATTTTTTGCCCTGCAGGGCGTTGTTGATAATCAGCGGGATTAATTTTTCCGGGAACTGGTATGGTCCGTAGTTATTGGAACAATTTGTAATATTGGCCGGGAAATGGTACGTGTCAATATAAGCCTTCACTAACATATCCGAAGACGCCTTGCTGGCGGAATACGGGCTGTGGGGCGCATAAGGGGTTGTCTCATAAAAATAAGTTCCGTCGTCCTCTAAAGAGCCGTACACCTCGTCCGTGGAGACATGGAGAAAGCGTTTTCCCTCTTTAAAGCTGCCGTCGGGCAGCTCCCACGCCGCTTTTGCGCAATTTAACATAACCGCTGTCCCCAGCACATTGGTCTTTACAAAAATCTCCGGATTCTTAATGCTGCGGTCCACATGGCTTTCTGCGGCGAAATGCACCACGCGGTCAATCTCGTTTTCCTCAAAAATGGCTGCGATTGCTTCCTTGTCCGTGATATCGGCTTTCACAAACGTATAATTTTCCCTAGCTTCAATATCCTTTAAGTTTTCCAGGTTGCCCGCATAGGTCAACGCATCCACATTGATAATCCTGATTTCATTATCATATTTACGAAACATATAATGAATGTAATTAGAACCGATAAATCCGGCTCCCCCTGTCACTAAATAGGTTCTCATCTTTTCCCTCATTTCTTCATTTCTTTTTCCTCAGCCCTGCCAAATCCCTGCATAGCGCAGGTTTCGGCATTTCCCGCCGGTACAATAGTTATATATTACCATATTCTTCGTATAAGCACAAGGTTTATCACGCATCCTGATTCCATCCTGGTTCCGGGATGGATTTTTCCGTATAAACTTCTCTGGCAATATAAATGGGCCTCCGCTTCACTTCCAGATACGCTTTCGATAAGTATATCCCTAAAATGCCAATACTAAGCAGCTGCAGGCCGCCAATTAATATAATGATGCACGCCATGGACGGCCAGCCTTCCACCGAACCGCCAAAAAACAGCTGCCTGACGATAATAAAAATAATGGACGCCAGAGCCAGGCCGCACATACCTGCGCCAAAAATCGACACGATATACAGGGGCATGGAAGAAAACGCCACAATCCCATCCAGGGAATACTGGAACAGCTTCCAGAAGGACCACTTCGTTTCCCCCGCCACACGTTCTACGTTCTCAAATTCCAGCCACTTCGTCTTAAATCCAACCCAGCCGAAAAGTCCTTTGGAGAACCGGTTGTACTCTTCTAAGCTGAGCAGGGCGTCCACATATGCCCGATTCATCAGGCGGTAATCCCTTGCCCCGTCCATCATCTCTATATCGCTGATTTTATTCATAATATGGTAGAACTGCCTTGCAAAAAAGGAACGGATGGGAGGCTCTCCCTTTCTAGTGACCCTGCGGGTTGCCGCCGTATCATACCCCTCCTGAGTCACCGCACGGTACATTTCCGGGAGCAGCGCGGGGGGATCCTGCAAGTCCGCATCCATAATTGCCACATAATCCCCGGAAGCATGGGACAGCCCCGCATAAATCGCCGCATCCTTTCCGAAGTTACGTGAAAACGAAACATACCGCACTTTTTCATCCCGCTCTTTCAGCTCTCGGATACACGCTAAAGTATTGTCCTTGGAACCGTCATCCACAAAGAGGTATTCAAACGTATTGTCTTTCATCTCCGCTGCCACGCGTTCCATTTCTTCATAGAAAAAATGCAAAGATTGCTCCTCGTTGTAGCATGGAACAATCACTGTAATCTTGCTCATAACTTATCCCCTCCCAGGCTCTCGCCAACTGCCGTCCCTTACCACCAGTCAATATCTGTCCTCTCCTCTGTCTCTGAGAGCTTTACCACCACAAACTCCTCTGTCTTGCAAATCGAATTTTCCATCGGAAAGACGCCCATCGCCTCCGACAGCTCTGCCGCCTCGCGCTGCATCTGTCCGGTATACCTGCCGTTTAAGGATACCCCGGTGTAAGCTTTGATAAAACCGTCAATCCGATGGGTTGCCCCCGTCGGATTATCCTTGCTGTAATCCCACTCAAAAAAGGACCAGCCATACATTTCGCTCCTTCTCCCGAACCAGCCCAATTCCGGTTTCCGGTATCCGACAAATAATACCGGAAGCTCTGCCAGCTCTCCGCCCACAGACTCCTGCAATGCCGACACGACGGTTTCCGCCAGTTTCGTGTCATGGGCGTACCGCAGCCTGTCGGCTTCATGCAGCCTTAGATTGTAACCTATCTGCAGGCAAAGGACGGCAATTCCTAAAATTCTTACAATATTCGCCCAAATAGAATTTTTTCCCCCATTTTTTTCCAGCATCCAAAGGCCGTACATGGCGAGAAACGCCGCCACTTCCGGAAGAGCGAACTGCGTGCGCGTCACTAGCATGGCTCCGGAATAAACCGTCATCAGAAAGGGGGATGCCAGCAGCAGCAACATTGCAGCCACAAATAACACCAGATTTTGTTTCCTTTGAAATCTCTTTTGTTTGACCGTCTTCACCACGGCATAAATCGCCAGAGGTATCCCGATGGTATAAAAAGAGAAGTTTCGGGGACCAACGGTATAAAGCTGGTTCCTTGCCACCCGGAGAATGTTTTTGACGCATTCTATTACCGGCTGCGTCCCCCAATTCCGCTGCCCTTCCATATAATCCCCCGCCGCCATAAACCAGGTGTCCGCTATCACAGTGTAAACGGCATAGAAAAAGCAAAAATGCGCGATTATCAATGCCACGCCCGCCCATAGG
>CANQUZ010000241.1 GCA_947627165.1 uncultured Roseburia sp. | reverse complement strand
GGAACGCTTGCAGTTATTCAGGTGGGAAATGATCCCGCCTCCAGCGTTTATGTCAACAATAAGAAAAAGGCCTGCGAATATATCGGGATCCGTTCTCTGTCCTACGAATTGCCGGAAGAAACCACAGAGGAGGAACTCTTGTCCCTCATTCAGACCTTAAACGGGGACGATTCTGTGAACGGTATCTTAGTGCAGCTTCCGGTGCCAAAACATATTCGTGAGGAGAAGATTATCAAAACGATTTCCCCGGAAAAAGATGTGGATGGATTCCATCCGGAGAATGTGGGCAATTTAGTGACCGGGGGAGCCGGCTTTATCTCCTGTACGCCGGCAGGGATTATCCAGCTGTTAAAACGTTCCGGCGTTTCCATAGAGGGGAAAAACTGTGTGGTGATCGGAAGGAGCAATATTGTAGGAAAACCCATGGCTCTTCTGATGCTGAGGGAAAATGCCACCGTGACAGTAGCGCATTCGAAAACCCAAAATCTAAAGGAAATCTGCAGGCAGGCGGATATCTTAATTGTCGCAATCGGAAAGCCGCGCTTTATTACCGCAGACTATGTGAAAGAAGGAGCGGTTATAATCGACGTCGGCATCCACCGGGAAGAGCATCAGGTGGAAGGAAAAACCATAACCAAGCTTTGCGGAGATGTGGATTATGAAGACGTTGCAGAGCACACCTCCGCCATTACGCCGGTTCCCGGAGGCGTAGGTCCAATGACCATTGCAATGCTGATGAATAATTGTGTGGAGTCTATGATGAAATAATGGGAGAGGTTTCAGGATGAAATGTGCGCGGTGTGGGGCAGAACTAAAACAGGGTTGTCTTTATTGTTCTGTTTGCGGATATGAATCACAGATTCTTCCGGATTATAATATGTTGGAGGATGAATATCTGCGTTCTTTGTTAAAGGAAGAAAACAAGCCGAAGCAGACGGAAAAGAAAGCCATAACAAAAACAGTCGGAACAAAAGAACGAAAACGGGCAAAAGAAACAAAACAGACAAAAGAAACGAACGGCAGCCGTATGTTTTATGTATGTATGGGGGTACTCGGTGTGTTGGCTGTGCTTGGGGTGGCAGCCGGCATCGGCGTAAAATCTTATATGGACGCCCAAAATGCAAATTCCTATGAATATCAGATGAAAATGGCACGGGAAGAGGAGGCGTCCGGCAACTATGACAATGCCTTAAATTTTTACAACAGGGCTTTGACGCTTCGGCAGGATGATAAAGAAGCGCGGCTTTCTTTGGCGGATATTTATTGGAAAAAGAAAAACTATGATGCCGCATTGGTGCTATACATGGAAATCATTAAGATGGACAGGGCGAATCGGACGGCCTATGAAAAACTGATTTCTATCTATGAGGAAAAAAAGGATTATGACAGTATTCTGGCATTGGCGGATGAGGTGCAAGAACCAGCGATTTTGGAACTTTTTCAGCCTTATCTGGTTACTCCGCCTATCATTTCCCCATTAGGGGGGGATTATGATGAAGCGCTTGTCATTACGCTGTTTTCTTTAAAAGGAGAAGAGATCTACTATACTTTAGACGGCACGGTGCCGGATGAAGAGAATGGGATTTTTTACCGCAACGAAGAGATTGCTTTCCAGGAGACAGGCAATTATCAGATTCGGGCGGCGTGCATCAATGACAAGGGCATCAGCAGTGAGATTGTGGAGGCGGAATATTATGTGGAAATAAAGCCGCCGGGCTATCCTTTGGTCACGCCGGACGGCGGCGAAATCTGGGAGGAAACTTACGTTACAATTACGGCGGAAGAAAACTGCAGCATCTATTACACCTGGGATGGCAATGATCCGACAGAAGCCTCGGAAAAATACACAGAGCCGCTTTTGGTTCCTGTCGGGAATCATGTGTTATCTGTTCTGGTGGTAAACGATGAGAACGGCTTAAAAAGCGGGATTTATCGGAGTAATTTTATTTACCTTCCATGAAATGGGAAGGATGTTTCATCAGCAGGTAAGAATCCATTTGCGAAGCAAATTCTGCGTGGATTTTTACCTGTTTACCGGAGCGGAGCTGCCACTTTTTTGGTAACAGTTCAGCCTACGCCATTCGCAATCCCGCACTACGTGCTTCAAAGCTTACTATCGTAAGCGGATTGCTCATGAACGGGCGTTCTGCTCATAAGCAGTTTCGTATGCTCATTCATGCAAGCATGATTCGCCTACGAGACTGCTTATGGCTGAACTGTTACCTTTTTTTGAGAATGTTGACATTCCGATACTTGCAAATTTTTCTTATATGTATTACAATGTTTCTATATTTGTAAAATGTTGGTTTTACAGACACACTTTCTACGGATAGGGTATCCCTATTCTCTTTGGCTCTTGCCGACAAATCATATCATCATTTCTATCTAATCTATTACAAAAGGAGACTTTTGCTCATGAAAAACAAAGCCAATTTATCCAACAAGCATCCACGTCGTCCTCTTTCAGAATTAAACTTGCTAGATGACTTTTTATTTCAGGAAATGATTTCCCAGAAAGAGGACGGAGAAGAATTTTGCCGTATTTTGTTAAATACGATTCTCGACAAGCCCATTCGCAAAGTGCGCATTATTCCCCAGATGAATGTTCTGGGCAAGGATACGGACAGACACGGAATTCGAATGGATGCTTACATAGAAGATGTTTCGGAGGGGGAACTTTTATTAAAAGACACGGTAGATGCCTGTATTTTACCGGATATTTATGATATAGAACCAACCATGCGTTATGAAAAGCAGACACTTCCCAAACGCGTGCGTTATTACCATGGTCTTATTGATACACAGCTTTTAGCCTCCAATGTAGATTACGATAAATTACAGAATGTCGTTATTATCATTATTCTGCCATACGATCCCTTTGGGAAAAATCGTATGATATATACAATTCAAAATCAGTGTATGGAAGATCCCAGTATTTCTTATGAGGACGGAGCAAAAAAAATTTTTTTATATACCAAAGGATCCGTAGGAAATACTAGCCAAAAGTTACGAGATATGTTACGATATTTAGAGAATACAAGTGACGAATATGTCACAAATCAAGACATTGACGCCATCCATCATCTTGTTCAAAAGGTAAAGCAGCGGAGGGAGGTTGGAATCAAGTATATGAAGTCATGGGAATTGGAAAAACTCTACCGCAAAGAGGGGAGAGAAGAGGGGCTGGAAGAAGGCATCAAGGCACTGGTCAACACGCTTCAGGAACTTGGCATTTCGGAAGAGCAGACGATTGCAAAGCTTGCTAAGAATTTTTCGTTAGAGTCGGAAGATGCAAAAAGATATGTAGAAAAATATTCAGGCTGTGAGCATTCAGTTTCTACGCTATAACTCCTCTCAAAAAGGCACTGGCATAGTTCAGTGCCTTTTTCCATCCGTAACGGAATGTAACAGTTCAGCCATAAGCAGTCTCGTAGGCGAATCATGCTTGCATGAATGAGCATACGAGACTGCTTATGAGC
>CANQUZ010000240.1 GCA_947627165.1 uncultured Roseburia sp. | reverse complement strand
CGATACCATCCGAAGACCTTAAAATCATGCTTCTTGATATAGGCCATCAAAAACCGTATCACGACCACCGATACGATAAACGCCACGGCCGTTCCAATCCCTAATGCGATAAGCTCTGCGCCGGTGAAGGCAAAGCCAAACTTGACCGCCTTAATCAGGCTAAGCCCAAACATCACGGGAACCGCCAGGTAAAACGTGAACTCCGCCGCCGCCACCCGCGACACCCCGATGAGAAGGCCGCCTATGATGGTGGCTCCGGAGCGGGAAGTGCCCGGAATAATCGATAACACCTGAAACAGACCTATCAAAAACGCCGTCTGGTAAGTGATATCTTCTAACCGCCTCACGCTTGGCTCCCTGGTCTGATTCCGGTTTTCAATCAAAAGAAAGGCAACGCCGTAAACAATCAGCGCCAAGGCGATGACTGCAGGCGTATGGAGGTGCGCCTCAATGTAATCGTCAAACAATAAGGTAACGACTGCACCCGGAATACAGGCCACAGCCACTTTCAACCACAGGGAAAAAATATCTTTTCTAACCATTGGGGCCGCCTGATCCTTCCACTGGAACGGGAACATTCGATTCCAATATAAGACCACCACGGCAAGGATTGCGCCAAGCTGAATGACCACAAAAAACATCTCTTTAAATGCTTCGCTCATATTCAACCGGATAAACTCATCCACAAGAAGCATATGGCCGGTGCTGCTGATGGGAAGCCATTCGGTAATCCCCTCGACAACGCCTAAAAAAATCACTTTCAGGATTTCTAAAAAACTCAATTCCATAGTCTCACACTTTCACCTCACACGTTTCTTTTCTGATATGATGTAAATTTTATTGCTGTTTTGCCGTTTTTATGACATTCTTGCCGCAGGCTTTCAGCGGAACGCCTCCCGCAAGGATTTCTGCACCTTTTTCCGGGTGACTTCCACCAGCCCCAATTTGGTCATGTCCACAAGCTGCGTTGGCACGGGATCCTCCCGCAAGGCGCTGCGGAACGTATTTAATAACTCCTCCACAGCCTCTTTGGAAGTCAGATTCATGAAATCCACCAGAATCATTCCGGAAATATTCCGCAGCCGAAGCTGCCTTGCAATTTCTACCGCCGCCTCCTTATTGATGTTTAAGAAATTTTCCTGCACCTCTTTTTTTGCGGTATTCTTTCCTGTATTCACATCAATGACGGTCAAGGCCTCTGTATGCTCAATAATCAGATAAGCCCCTGATTTTAGCCACACCCGCTCCCGCAAAGCTTCCTCCAGCTCCGCCTTAACGCCGTAGAGGGAGGACAGGGAAAGCATCGAATCTTCATAATAAGAAAGTTTTGTCCCATTTGGGGCCAAAAAGCAATCCACCCGTTTCCGCACACTGCCGGCAGAAAAAAATTCCTCTTCCTTAACGCCGTACTGTCTGCAGACGCTCTCAAAAATTTCCCGATCATCCGTAACGATTTCCTCTAACTCCCCTTCCCGAATGCCTTTTAACCGCTTCTTCCAGAAAGGTTCCGCCTCGTGTATGCAGGAAAAACAAGTGCGGTGGGAAGCCGTCTCCACCAGATTTTCGTAAAACTGCCGCAGTGCTTTGATTTCTTCCCATAAAACCTCCATGGAAACATTTTTTGCATTTGTCCGCACAATAATCCCAAAATCTCTTTCCTGTTTCTCTGGAAAATGTTCCTCCAGAAACGCCTTGATGGCTTTCTTCCTCTCCGAATCCAATTTTGAGGAAACGGACAGGTTCCGGTTTCCGGTGGTGAGCACTGCATAGGTTCCGTCAAACGTCAGGTTAGAAGTCACCACCGGATCTTTTGTTTTGACCGCCTCTTTTTCCACCTGCACCAGCAGCTCTTCCCCTGCCGCCAACTCTTTTCGGGCAGACATTTTTTTGGTAAAGATAGCGTTCCTGCCATCCTCCAGGGAATAATAGCAATTTTGATCCGGGCCTATTTTGATGAAGGCGGCGTTTAAGTTTTTCACTACGTGCTCCACTATGCCGATGTAAATGTTTCCCAGAAGGGAACGTTCCCCCCGCCGCTCCGGCGTAACCTCCACCATCCTTCTCCGCTCGTCATAAAGGGCGGAAATCAGATAGTCCTGTCCCTTGATCCGTTCCTTTGTAATCACATACCGTTTCATACAAGTTCCTCACCCAGGGCTAACAGAGGCAAAAATCCGTCTCCCTCCGGATTTTTTGCATACACATCCCTCCGATGGATCTGGATTGCCTCTTCCTCATAAGGTATGCCCATAAATTCATACAGGGAGGCGATTACCAACTCCGGCTTTAAATTATCGGCGCTCCCCGTGGACACTTTCAGATAAAACCAGGGGCTTCCTCCCCGCTCAGCCACTTCAAAATCATAAACGATTGTCTTTAAATCCATGGTTTTTTCGCTTTTTTTCGTCTGCTTTTTTATGAGGACTTCTTCGCGCTCCTGGAAGAAATGCACGATTCCCGCCCTCAGTTCTTCTGCCGAAGCCGGCGCCTCATAGCCATCTTTATAAAACAGGTCGTAATCCGCCGCAGCCACAATGGACATTGCCGTTTTGGCGTGTTCCGGGAGCCGGACATAGCCGGTAATCTCCACGCCCTCCACCATCACGCTGTTCAATGCCGCAATGGCCTCTTTGCTGGAAGAAGCGCTGTTTACTTCAATATCCAAATATTCTCCGTCGCTGGTAATCCCCACGCCTAAGGGGGCGGCAAAGGACATAATCTGATGCGGGGAGAAGCCTTCGGAATAGCAGATGTCAATCTCCGCCCGCCGGATTGCCTTCTGAAAATAACGCATCATGTCCAGGTGCCCGATAAAACGCATCACACCGTATTTCCGGAATTTTATTCTAATCTTCATCATGTAATTTCCATGCCTTTCCTGGATTCCTCTCTGTTTTGGTCCGTCAGCGGTTTGTGCATACGCCTGTTTTAAAGCGGACAGCTCCGCAGCCGGAACAATTCATTTTGCAGTTTGGCGTGACTTTTTCTTCCATGGCACGCTGCCACTCTCTCTTTAAAAACTCCTTCGACACGCCGGTGTCTATGAAATCCCATGGGAAGATTTCCTCTAAGGAACGCTCCCGCATGGTATAGAAATCCATGTCTATCCCGCATTCCGCAAAAGCGTCCAGCCATCTCTGGTAATCAAAAAATTCAGACCAGGCGTCAAAGATGCCGCCCTTTTCATACACTTTCTGAATGACCTTCCCCACAAGCCTGTCCCCTCTTGCAAGGACGCCTTCTAAGACCGTCACGTCCGCTTCATGCCAGTTGTATTTGATGCTCTTGCGGTTCAGCTGTTCTTTGACGGCGTCGTTTACAATTTTTGCCCTGCCGATATACTCCTCCGGGGCATACATCCTTGCCCACTGAAACGGAGTGAACGGCTTTGGCACAAAGAAAGAAGTGCTGACGTTGATCTGGCATTTTCCGTTCCGCTGTTCCTTCGGTATCTCATAATATTTTTCCGCAATCTGTTCTGCGAG
>CANQUZ010000239.1 GCA_947627165.1 uncultured Roseburia sp. | reverse complement strand
ACCGTTTCCCTGCGGATAAAATCTTCCAATTTTCCCCGGTAGTCTTCCATGATGACGGTTCCCCGCGTAATGCCGTCTAATCCCTTTTCCCAGGAAGCCGTCATTTTGGGATTCAGCAGGGCAGGAACGGTCATGCTCACCACCTCAAAAATCATCTCGCCGAAAGGCTCCGGAGAAAGGACCTGAGTCTTTTTATTCAGGTTCAGGTAGCCTACGCGCACCAGTTTTTTGATAATTTCTGCTCTGGTGGCGGAGGTTCCGATTCCGGATCCTTTGATTTGCTCCCGGAGTTCCTCCTCCTCAATCAGCTGGCCTGCGTTTTCCATCGCAAGCACCATGGAACCGGAGGTATAGCGTTTCGGCGGATTTGTTTTTCCCTCTTTGATCTCAAAGCCATGGACAAGCAGCTCGTCGCCGTTTTTCAGCCGCTGCGCCAACAGCAGCAATCCGGGGCTTTCTTTCTCCTCGCCGTTTTCCTCTTCTTTTTTCGGAAGCCCCGCAATTTCTAAATATCCGGGGCTTTTTAATTCTTTCGCGGAGGCAAAGAAACGTTCTTTTTCCACCTGCACCGTCAGTTTTGCTGTCCGGTACTCCGCCGGAGGGTAAAAGATACTTAAAAAGCGGCGCACAATCAAATCAAAGACCTTCCGCTGCAGGTCCGACAGGGAGGAAAGCTCCGTCAGCTGCCCTGTGGGGATAATGGCATAGTGGTCTGTAATTTTAGAATCGTCGGTATATTGGCTGCGGCTGATGCGCTGGTAAGCATTTCCGCTTAAAATCTGTTCCGTAAAGCTTCTGGTGGGTTCGTATTCTTTCAACCGGTTTAGATTCCGCCCGATTTCCTTTGCCACTGCGGTAGAGAGCACTCTGGCGTCCGTTCTCGGATAGGTGGTCAGTTTCTTTTCATACAAGTCCTGGGCTGCCTGCAGCGTTTCATCCGGGCTGATTTTAAAACGTTTTGCGCATTCCGCCTGCAATTCTGCCAGGTTAAAGAGCAGCGGCGCCCTTTTTTTGCTGCTCCCCTGCTCGATGGACGCTACAACTGCGGATTTTCCCGCCAATTCCTCGATGAGGGCTTCGGCGCTCTCTTTCTTTTTGAAACCGTTTTCTTTATATAACAGGGGCGACTCAAAATAACGGGAGCCTTCCGCTGCCCGCCATTCCGCATCCAGAACAGCGTTTTCGCCCCGGACGCCGAAATTCCCAATGACGCGGTAAAAAGGCGTCTCTGAAAAATTTCGGATTTCCCGCTCCCGGATGACGACCATGCCCAATACGCAGGTCATCACCCTTCCCACCGCGATGGCGGTGTAACTCTTCGTCGCGGCCGCGTCATTTAAGAGCTTTCCATATTTTACGGACATCACCCGGGAAAAATTGATTCCCATGGCGTAGTCCTCAATGGTCCGCATGATGCCGGAATTTGCCAGATTGTCATACTCCGCCATCGGCTTTGCCTCTTCCATGCCCCTTAAAATCTCTTCCTCGGTCTGGGAGTCAATCCAAACCCGCAGTTCTTCCATGCCCTCTCTGACGCCGCCAAAACGCCTGATATTTTCCTCAATGGTCTGTCCTTCTTTCCCGGCGTCTCCCGCCCAGTATACTTTCGTGATATCTTCCCGGTGCAGCAGACGGTGGACGACCTCATACTGCTTTTTAACGTTTGGGATAACGTGATATTTATATTCCCTGGGCAGAAAGGGCAGATCTTCCAGTTTCCATTTTTTGTATTTTTCGTCATATTCCTCCGGGTACACCATTTCCACCAGATGCCCCACGCACCAGGTAATGACGCAGCTGTCATTTTCTATGTAACCGTCATTTCGGCCGGAAACGCCGAGAACCTTCGCAAATTCATGGGCCACGCTCGGTTTTTCCGCTATGATTAATGACTTTGCCAAACTCTGTCCCTCCAATGTTTTCCTTATCTTACTGCTGTTTCATTTGCTCAAACAGTATACCATTTCTGAACTTTCCTGGCAAATGTTCTCCGCACAAAAAAAGGAAAACCGTCATTCCCCCAGCCTTTGGTTCTGTAGAATGACGATTTCCTGTTATCGCTTATGGTTCAGTTGTTTATTTTTTTGTAATATATCCCTGGGCTTTCAATAATTCTGCACAGAGGACAGCGCCTCCTGCGGCACCGCGGACGGTATTGTGGGATAATCCTATGAATTTCCAGTCATAGATGGTATCTTCCCGTAATCTTCCCACCGAAATGCCCATACCGTTTTCGTAGTTGACATCTAAAGAAACCTGCGGCCTGTTATCCTCTTCCAAATACTGGATGAACTGCTCCGGCGCGCTTGGCAGCTGTAATTCCTGCGGAACGCCGCGGAAGTTTCTCAATGCTTCCACCAACTGCTCTTTGGTAGGATTTTTTCTGAATTTTACAAATACAGCTGCGGTATGCCCGTTAAGAACCGGAACGCGGATGCACTGGCAGGTAATGGCCGGTGACTCTGCGGAAACAATCGCCTTTTTCTCCTCGTCAATATGGCCCCAGATGCGGAGCGGCTCTTTTTCTGATTTTTCCTCTTCGCCGCCGATATAAGGAATAATATTCCCCTCCATCTCCGGCCAGTCTTTGAAGGTTTTGCCCGCCCCGGAAATGGCCTGATACGTAGTGGCAACTACTTCATATGGCTCAAACTCCTTCCATGCGGTAAGGACGGGGGCGTAGCTTTGGATGGAACAGTTTGGTTTTACCGCCACGAAACCGTGTTTGGTACCAAGCCGTTCCCTTTGATATCGGATGACATCCATATGCTCCGGGTTAATCTCCGGCACCACCATCGGCACATCCGGCGTCCATCTGTGGGCGCTGTTGTTGGAAACCACCGGAGTCTCCGTCTTTGCATAATCTTCCTCGATTTTCTTAATCTCTTCTTTGGTCATGTCCACAGCGGAAAATACGAAATCCACTTCCGCCGCCACTTTCTCCACTTCGTTGACATTCATGACCACTATATGTTTCACTGCTTCCGGCATGGGAGTGTCCATTTTCCAACGATCCCCCACCGCTTCCTCATAGGTTTTCCCGGCGCTTCTCGGGCTGGCTGCAATGGTGGTCACTTCAAACCACGGATGATTTTCCAGCAGAGCGATAAACCTCTGCCCTACCATACCTGTTCCGCCAAGGATTCCGACTTTTAACTTTTCACTCATTTCTTTCTAATCTCCTCACTACGTTTTCCTGTCATGATCCGTTTCTTTCACCTGTTCTCAGCCCACGGTTCCTGTTTATGTCCGCGCTACGCAAACAAGTGTCAGTCATAGTGATTATATTATGCTATTTTTCCCAAAAAAGCAATGCTTATTTTGTAAAAGTTTCTGCTATTTTCAAATGTTTCTTGTGCATTTCTCACAATAACACAGGCCTCTGCCAAAGCACCCCGTTCTTGGAAAACCGCTGGTTACGGCATTTCTTTCGACAGATAGTAACAGTCCAGCGCAATCCCGCACTACGTGCTTCAAAGCTTACTATCGTACGCAGATTGCTCATGA
>CANQUZ010000238.1 GCA_947627165.1 uncultured Roseburia sp. | reverse complement strand
GACCATTGTTCCTACGAGAAAAAATTAAAAAATGATTTGCGCAGTTACATCAAAAGCGGAGAGGCGGGGAGCCAGACCGGCACGTTTGCGGAACGGTGGGAGCAGAAGTTCCACAATGCGGAAACGCTATGTGAGTTTATCCAGAAAGCCCATGAGGATTATCTGGGAAAAAACCATGATGTAAAGGGCGACATTCAGCATATCATTTCAGTGAACCACAAGGCGTTGTTAGGCGTTCTTGAGGTGTTGGCGGAGAAGCGCACAGAGCGGCTGCCGGCGCATTCTTAAGAGTTTGTCGAAATATGGGGAGCGGTGACGTGTTGTTTTGGTTGCTTTTTGTCCGATAATGAAGTAAAATGCTGAATAAACAGATAGTTAAAAATGGCAAAGGAGGTATGCTGTTTTCGATTCATTCTTATGAAGCAAGAAGCAGGCATGATGAAATCTTCTTCACTGTTGAACGCACAAACGATGAGGAGGCTTCAATATGGAAAGAATGACACAACTGAAAAAAAAAATCGAGTCCGTCAGGGCAGAATTGGAAGAATCGCTTTTGCAGAGAGATGAATTTGATAGCTACTATCAAAAAAGTACAGAATTAGACAAATTAATTGAAGAATACTTAGAGATAAAAGAAAGATAAGCTTAAAAAGGAAATTCGGCAGGGAGAAATCCCTGTCGTTTTTTTGATTCAGATTTTGATTCTGGCAAAACACCAGGTTCGTGCGTTTTATTGTAAAAATAAAAAAAAGATCCGTTGAATTTTACATGAGTTTCTGCTATGTTTGAAATGACAATGGTTAAGGGGGATGGCTTATGTATCGGAAAATTATGCGTTTTTTAGAAGAGTGGAGAGGAAGCAGACACCGTAAGCCTCTGATTTTACAGGGTGCAAGGCAGGTCGGCAAGACATATTCTATTCTGGAATTTGGACGCACATACTATGAAAATGTGGCGTATTTTAATTTTGAAACCCATCCAAAGCTCTCCGAAACCTTTGAAGAAAATATCAGCCCCGATTATTTGATTCCCATTTTGTCGCATATCGCAGGACAGACGATTGTCAGGGAAAAAACGCTGATTGTCTTTGATGAAGTGCAGCTTTGCGAGCGGGCGCTGACAGCGCTGAAATACTTTTGCGAGGATGCTCCGGATTATCATATCATCGTGGCAGGCAGTCTGCTCGGCGTTGCGGTGAGCAGGGAGAAGTTCTCTTTCCCGGTAGGAAAGGTTGATATGAAAACGCTCTATCCTATGGATATGGAGGAGTTCCTGATTGCTTTGGGGGAAGAAGATCTGGCAGAGCAAATCAAAAAGAGTTTCCAGACAGATATGCCGCTCCCTTCCGCCCTGCACGATGCGGCGATGCGACGCTACCGGCAGTATCTTGTGGTGGGCGGTATGCCGGAGTGCGTCATGCAGTTTGCGGAGACGAAAGATAATATCCTTGTCCGCCATACACAGGATACGATTTTGGCAGGTTATCTTAACGACATGAGCAAGTATAACAACGTGAATGAAATTAAAAAGACACGGCTTGCCTATGACAACATCACCGTACAGCTGTCAAAGAAAAATACCCGTTTTCAATATAAGCTGATAAAAAAAGGCGGGCGGGCTTCTGAATTTGAGAACGCCATTGAGTGGCTCTGCCTGTCGGGAATTGCGTCCCGGGTGTTTAAGGTGGAGCAGATAAAAAAGCCTTTGGAAAATTACCGTGACATCGACGCATTTAAGATTTATGTTTCCGATTTAGGCTTGCTTACCGCGAAAAAGAATTTAGCGGCGAATGATGTGCTCTATATGGTGGAGGAATTAAATGACTTTAAGGGCGGCCTTGCGGAAAATTATGTGAATGTGCAGCTTGTGATCAATGGCCATCAGACTTATTATTGGGAGTCTGAGCGTGGGGCAGAGATTGATTTTGTCATTCAGCGGGAAGGAAAGCTGATTCCCATTGAGGTAAAGTCTGCAGACAACACAAGGGCTAAGAGCCTTAAAGTCTATATGGACACCTACAAACCTGATTATGCCATCAGGATTTCTGCGAAAAATTTCGGCTTTGAAGATGGGAAAAAGACCGTTCCACTCTACGCCGCATTTTGTATTTAACCACCGACCATCCCTTGCTATTTTACGGTTTTCATGCTAAGGTTTGATTATTGGAACGATTACCCCAAATATGACATCAAAGGGAGAAAATGCGATGAATAAACGATTCATTTTGACCACAGCAGTCGTGCTGATACTGGGCATACTCATCGGGTTTGGCGCGGCGGCATTTTACATGACAGAAAAGAGAGGGGACGCTGCGGCTTCCCAGGCGGGCATGGCAGAGGCATCCGCGGAACTTTCCACAGAGCCTGTCACGGAGCCTTCTACGGAGCTTTCCACAGAGCCTTCTACAGAGCCTGTTACGGAAACGGCAGGGAAGCCGGGTGCCAAACCTTCCACGGAGACGGCAGGGAAACCGGATGACAAGCTTTCCACGGAAACGGCAGGGAAACCGGATGCCAAGCCTTCCACGGAAACTGAGGAGAAACCGGATGACAAGCTTTCCACGGAGACGGCTGCTCTGGAAACAGAGGGCAGAAAAAAAGCAAACAGCCCTTCCGGCAATTCCTATTATGGGGCGCTTCATGTAAATGGGACGCAGCTGGAAGACGGGGAGGGCAGGCCGGTGCAGCTGAGAGGAATCAGCACCCATGGATTGGCATGGTTTCCGGAGTATGTCAATGAGGCGATGATTCGGCAGCTGCATGATGAGTGGAATGCCAATATTTTCCGCCTTGCCATGTATACAGCGGAAAGCGGGGGATACTGCACCGGCGGAGATAAATCCCAGTTAAAGCAGCTGGTGAAGGACGGTGTGCAGTACGCCACCGACGCTGGGATGTACGTTATTATCGACTGGCATATTTTATCTGACGGAAATCCCAACCAGTACAAAAGTGAGGCGAAGGACTTTTTTGAGGAGATGTCACAGACCTTTGCCTCCTATGAGAACGTACTCTACGAGATATGCAATGAGCCAAACGGAGGAACCGGCTGGGGCGATGTGAAGGCCTATGCGGAAGAAATCATTCCTGTGATCCGGAAAAATGCGCCGGAGGCGGTGATTCTTGTGGGGACGCCCAACTGGTGCCAGTTTGTGGATCAGGCGGCAAAAGATCCCATTACCGGATATGACAATATCATGTATACGCTGCATTTTTATGCCGCAACCCACACGGACGCGCTTCGGAATACGATGGTTTCCGCTATCAATGCAGGACTTCCTGTCTTTGTGTCGGAGTACGGAATCTGTGACGCAAGCGGAAACGGCAGAATCGATGAAGAACAGGCAAACAAATGGGTCAGCCTTTTAAATGAATACGGGGTAAGCTATGTGCTATGGAGCCTTTGCAATAAAAATGAGGCGGCATCCATCATTGACAGCTCCTGCAGCAAAACATCAGGCTTAACAGAAGCGGATCTTGCCGCTTCGGGAAAATGGGTGTACCATATGCTCACC
>CANQUZ010000237.1 GCA_947627165.1 uncultured Roseburia sp. | reverse complement strand
CTGCTTATGAGCAGAACGCCCGTTCATGAGCAATTTTGAAGCCCGTAGTGTGGGATTGCGAATGGCGTGGGCTGAACGGTTACTTGCCCCGCCCTTCGGCATCTTTTCGGGAAGGGAGGATTTCCTCCCGGACTTAGAAAAAGGAGGATGCCTGTGCGCATCCCCCTCTAAAAACAGGTTTCCTTCTCTTTGATTCTTACATCATTCCCATTCCGCCTGCGCCGCCAGCCGGCATAGCCGGAGCTTCCTCTTTGATATTCGCTACCACTGACTCTGTGGTTAACAGTGTAGCCGCTACAGAGGTTGCGTTCTGCAATGCGCTCCTTGTTACTTTTACCGGATCAAGGATTCCGTTTGCCACCATGTCTACATACTCTTCGGTTGCAGCGTCGAATCCGGTTCCTTCCGGAGATTCTTTTACTTTATTGATAATGACAGCTCCCTCTAATCCTGCATTTGCAGCGATATAGTATAAGGGGGACTCTAACGCTTTTAAGATTACCTTCGCGCCGGTTCTCTCATCACCCTCTAACGTCTCCGCTAATTTGGCAACTTCTTTGGAAGCGTGGATATAAGCGGAACCGCCTCCGGCGATGATGCCTTCCTCTACTGCCGCCCTCGTTGCGTTTAAAGCATCCTCCATACGAAGTTTTGCTTCTTTCATCTCTGTCTCAGTTGCTGCGCCTACGCGGATAACGGCAACGCCGCCGGCAAGTTTTGCAAGCCTCTCCTGTAATTTTTCTTTGTCAAATTCAGAAGTAGTCTCCTCAATCTGTCCGCGAATCTGGCTAATCCGGGAAGAAATAGCTTCTTTATCGCCTGCGCCGTCAACAATCACGGTGTTCTCTTTCTGCACTTTCACAGATTTTGCACGCCCTAACTGCTCTAACGTAGCGTCTTTTAATTCTAATCCCAGCTCAGAGCTGATTACCTGGCCGCCTGTTAAAATTGCGATGTCCTCTAACATTGCTTTTCTTCTGTCGCCGTAGCCAGGAGCCTTCACTGCCACAACGCTGAAGGTTCCGCGCAGTTTGTTCACGATTAACGTGGTGAGAGCCTCTCCCTCAATATCCTCTGCAATGATTAATAATCTTGCGCCGCTCTGCACTACCTGCTCTAACAGCGGAAGGATTTCCTGAATGTTGCTGATTTTCTTATCGGTAATTAAGATATAAGGATCGTCTAAGTTTGCCTCCATTTTGTCCATATCCGTGCACATATAAGCGGATACATAACCGCGGTCAAACTGCATACCTTCCACCAAGTCCAATTCGGTCTGCATGGTCTTAGATTCCTCAATGGTAATCACGCCATCATTAGAAACTTTTTCCATTGCATCCGCAACCATGTTTCCAACTTCCTCATCGCCTGCAGAAATTGCCGCAACTTTCGCAATCTGGTCTTTTCCGCTTACCTTTGCAGACATTGCAAGAATGGCTTCCACTGCCTTTTCGGTGGCTTTTTTCATACCGCGTCTTAAGATGATTGGGTTTGCGCCAGCCTCTAAGTTCTTCATGCCTTCATGAACCATTGCCTGCGCCAATACGGTTGCGGTAGTGGTACCGTCACCTGCCACATCGTTGGTCTTGGTGGCAACTTCTTTTACCAGCTGTGCCCCCATGTTCTCAAACGCATCTTCCAATTCGATTTCTTTTGCGATGGTCACGCCGTCATTGGTGATAAGGGGTGCGCCGTAAGATTTGTCTAATACAACGTTTCTTCCTTTTGGCCCTAAAGTTACCCTTACTGTATTTGCCAGTTTATCCACACCAGCGCCCAACGCCGCCCTTGCTTCTGTACCATATCTGATTTCCTTTGCCATGTCTTTCTACCTCACTTTTTATTTTCTTCTTGATTTTGCTTCCGCATTCCGGCAGACTCAAAAAATCCGCCTGCGGGATGATGCGTCCGTTTCCTATTCCACTACTGCCAAAATGTCGTTCTGTTTTACAATGATGTACTCTTCTCCGTCTAACTTCACTTCTGTCCCTGCATATTTGGAATAGATGACTTTCTGCCCTTCCTTTACCTGCATGGTAATTTCTTTGCCGTCTACCATTCCGCCGGGTCCTACTGCGATTACCTCTGCCTCCTGCGGTTTCTCCTGGGCGCTGCTGGTCAGAATAATGCCGGATTTGGTAGTCTCCTCCGCCTCGCACTGTTTTAATACAACTCTGTCACTCAATGGTATTAATTTCATGTTGCATTCCTCCTATTTCATCATAATCTGTTTTTGATCTTTTGAGTGGTTATTAGCACTCATTAACTTTGAGTGCTAATTGATACTCCTATAATAGATTTTTGTTCCACAATCTGCAAATAAATATATTTCCAGATTTTGTAATATATCCTTACTTTTCCTCTCTTTTTCTCCTCTTTTCTCTTTTTCTCATATTTTCATCCATTTTTTTCTATTTTATATATTTTTTATATTTTTTAGAATTTGAAATTTTCTGCTTTTTCCTGTAAAGAAGGGCTTTCCCACTAGGAAATCAAGCCATAATGGAGCAGCCCTTTCTCTATGCCGCCCTCATCCACGGAAGCCGTGACATACTCCGCCGCTTCTTTCACTTCCGGGGCGGCATTTCCCATCGCCACGCCATGCGCCACAAAGGCGAGCATCTCCAAATCATTTGCGCTGTCCCCAAAGGCATATGTATCCTCCCTTGCAATGTCAAGCAGCCTGCAAATCTTTTCGATTCCGGTGGCCTTTGTAAATCCCCGGATGCCAATCTCTGCAATGGCATCCGCCCTATGTACAATCACCTCAAACTCATCCCCTAAATCCGCAATGAACTGTTCCGTATCTGCCGAACCGATTGCCACGCTCATTTTATTGACCTCATACGCTTCCATTCCGGAGATAGGCCTTATCTGCTCCCCTAATTCCCGCCGCAGCTCAATGACATATGGATCTTCCAGAAATTCCGTCTCCTCCACATAGATAAAATTAGGCCCCTCTAACACTGCCGGCATCCGATGTTTTTTCAATGCGGAGAGGGCGTGATCTAACTGCCGCCTGGATAAGAGCTTTTCAAAAGCCTTCTCCCCCTGAAATTCAACATGGGTCCCGCACGCCGCCACTATGCCGTCGAAGCCTAATTCCGCCAATTTGGGGCTGTTGACATTGGAACGGCTCCTTCCGGTGCAGAGAAAGGCGTAGTGCCCTTCCTGTTTTAGTTTTTTTAAGGCTGTTTTCGTACTCTCCGGAACTTCCATTTTCTCATTCCAGATGGTACCGTCGATATCAAAAAATACTGCTTTTTTCATGAATGCCCCCGCTCTCCCAACGTCGTCTTTCCCTATCCTCCGGGTTTTCAGCAAGTTTTTTAACAGTTTCCCGCCGCCCCAGAAAGCGCGGCTCCCTGCAAAAAATCGGTCCGCTCCGCCTGCGGCGTTTATGGAAAAAAAGGAATGCCATCCAAATGACACCCCTTTTTTAACTTACTCTCTGTGCATAGAAAAACTATCCATCGCATAATGGCTGAGATTCTCATGAATCCCGCGGCTATCCGCTTCCGCAATCAG
>CANQUZ010000236.1 GCA_947627165.1 uncultured Roseburia sp. | reverse complement strand
GAGCAGAACGCCCGTTCATGAGCAATTTTGAAGCCCGTAGTGCGGGATTGCGAATGGCGTGGGCTGAACTGTTACGTGATTGCCAGCGATTGCAGTCAGAATCATTGATATTACCTCACAATTCAAGTATAATATAAACAGTACAACCGGAATTTTTATGATTTGAGAAATCTTATTATAATCAATGAAATACATAGGAAGGGAATAAGGATGGCAGACACTAATTTAGCGCAGGCAGTTGAAGCGACACATGACTCAAGCTCCTATGATACAAATGTTAAGTTTCTGCTCGCAGACAAGCAAATCCTGTCACGGATTTTAAAATATGCTGTTCAGGAATTTAAAGATATGCCGATTGAGGATATTATGGCTAGCATTGGAGAGGATATTGAAATCGGGACAAAACCGCTGGATGCAGGGCTTTCAAATATGGGGCGCATAAACGCATCCGGCACAGAAGACAATATTCCTGGGGAGGGTAAAATTTTCTATGATATCCGTTTTACTGCATATCATAAGGAAATGGAAATGAAGTTTCTGATTAATTTGGAAGCCCAGAGATCTTCCGATCCTGGCAAACTGGGGTATCATTTGGAAAACAGAATCATCTTTTATCTTGCCAGAATGGTTTCGGCACAGAAGCAGACGGAATTTTATCATAGCGATTATGATAGTTTAAAAAAAGTTCGAAGCATATGGTTATGTTTGAACAATAGGGAAGACGGCGACTCTATCGAGGAACTATATCTTGACAGAAATATTGTTTACGGAAATAAGAGAGATGCCTATGACATAGACTTGATGCGGGGCATCATTATCAATGTAAGAAACGGGGAGAACATAAAAGATTCCCAAAACAAATTGATTTCCATGTTGGAAAAGCTGCTTTCCAGGTTAAGCATGGAAGAAAAGAAACGCATACTTACAGAGGAATACGGAATGATCATGACAACCGAGCTGGAAGGGAGGATGCAGACTATGTGTAATTGGTCAGAAGCTATTAAAGAAATGAGTTTTAATGAAGGCATTGAAAAAGGTATTGAAAAAGGCATTGAAAAAGGCATTGAAAAAGGCATTGAAAAAGAGCGGATCAATGCTATTGAGAGGATGATTCGGGCGAATTTAACAAAGTCGCAGATTATATCCTGCGGTTATACCGAAGAAGAGTTTGCGAAAGCAGAAAGCCTTTTATGTACCAATGTATAAGCGATAGAAGAGGCAGGAAAGATAGAGGCAGAAGTGGAACAGATGCCACAGATGGAGGGCGACGCCAGAAGGCGTTGCCCGTTTTTTTGTGCGCCCAAAAAGTTCGCAAAGCGCACTATTTACTGTTTTGGAAAATTCGTAACAGTTCAGCCCACGTCATTCGCAATCCTGCACTACGTGCTTCAAAGCTTACTATCGTAAGCGGATTGCTCATTAACGGGCGTTCTGCTCATAAACAGTCTCGTATGCTCATTCATGCAAGCATGATTCGCCTACGAGACTGTTTATGGCTGAACTGTTACGAAAATTCTGTAAAAAAATAACACTCCTTATTGAAATTCCTGGGAACTAAGAATATAATACCGATAGGTATCTTTTTATGTAAGAACAAAAAAGAAAACAATCTTAAAAGATAAGAAAACAAAAGAAGTGGTAGGGGAAATGATTACATATATTTGCCGCAACAAAGACGAAAAAACCGGGGAAAATCTGCCCTGCACAGGGAATGTGTGCCAGACAAGCGTCTGCCCTGCCTGCGGGGGAAGGGCGGAGGCGAAATCACAGATTTACTGGTGCGGCAGATGCAAAGTGCCTTTGTACGATAGCCATTGCGCTATCTGCGGCAGCCGGGGAAAAGGGTTGACTACGGATATTCGGCCGGTGTTTCCGGAAGAGCGGCTTCTGATAGAGCTTGCCCTGGGAAAACCCTTTGCTTTTGCAGAGAAATCCGTCTGGAACGGCAGTGGAAACCACTACTTTGCGGATGGAGAAAAAGTCGCTTTTTCCGTTAAGGAGTTAAAGAAGTTGGATACAGAGGCGTTACGGCAGGAGTATGAAAACTGGAAAGGGCAAAATTCCGATGCCTGTTTCCGGGAGATGATTGTCCGGTTTACGGAAGCAAACAGGGAGCGTTATGAGTCCATCACAGAGGAGGCAAAGTCCTATATCCGCAAAACCGCGGAAAGTTTCGGGACAATGGATATGTTTGTGTCATTCAGCGGAGGAAAGGATTCCACCGTCACCTCGGATTTGGTGACGAAAGCCCTTAGCAGCCCCAAGATTATGCACATCTTTGGCGACACTACATTAGAATTTCCCTTTACCTACCAATATGTGGAGCGATTCAAACAAGAACATCCCCAAACCCCTGTCATTTCCGCAAGAAATAAAGAAAAGGATTTTGAAGAGTTATGTCAACTTATCGGGCCGCCCAGCCGGGTGATGCGTTGGTGCTGCACGGTTTTTAAGACGGGCACAATCCAGAAAAGAATCAAATCCCTCTACCGGGATAAGAGCCGGATTTTGACCTTTTACGGCATCAGGCGCAGCGAATCTTTAAGCAGGAGCAAATATGAGCGGGAATCGGACAGCCCGAAAATTACCAAGCAAAGAATCGTCTCCCCGATTATCGACTGGATGGATTTTGATATCTGGCTCTATCTGCTGTCAGCCGGTCTGGATTTTAACGATGCCTACCGGCTGGGGTATGCCCGGGTTGGATGCTGGTGCTGCCCGAACAACAGCGGGTGGTCGGAATTTTTGTCCGCCATCCATATGCCCGGACAGTCCGCCCATTTCAGGCAGATGCTGCTGGACTTTGCAAGGAGCATAGGAAAAGAGGATGCCCAGGTCTATGTGGATGAGGGAACGGTGTGGCATACGCCCAGAAATCGGTGGTTTCTTTCGCCCCTTGCGCCACCGAAGAGAACACGTTTCACTATGAATTGCAGCGTCCTGTCACAGAGGAACTGTACGAATTGTTTCGCCCCTTTGGATATCTGAATTTTGACATGGGAAATGCAAGACTGGGGGAGGTGTACATCCTGAACCAAAAGGGAGACATCCTGCTAAAGCTCCAGGGGCGCATTGGCTCAAAGACCTTAAAAATCAGTATCCTTAACAGTAAGATTGCGGGAGCGTCGGATGTAAAGGCGGCGGAGGAGCGGGTGAAGTGCCAGCTTACCAAATATCAGATGTGTATGGGGTGCCTTGCCTGTGAGAGCGTCTGCCGTTTTAACGCCCTCACGGTCAGGGAGGGAAAAAACGGGGAAACCCAGTATCGGATTTCCGACGGGAAATGTATGCGCTGCGGGGAGTGTGTGGCACATTTTACCGCAGGCTGTTATATGAGAAAAGTATTGACCATCAAAAGAGGAGGGGAAGGCGGCAGCCATGGCAGAAAAGAGTAACTATCGGTTTAAAGGGCACGAAACTTTCGTTCTCCGGGAAGGATGGCTGCATAAGGGGCTTTCGGAAGTCAAGAAAAACCCCAAGGTATTTTCGGAACATTATGGAGCGGACGCCCTGGGGGTAGGCCCTAATATGGCAAAGGCAATCCGTTACTGGCTAAGGGCGGCAGGCCT
>CANQUZ010000235.1 GCA_947627165.1 uncultured Roseburia sp. | reverse complement strand
TGAGTAGAACGCCCGTTCATGAGCAATTTTGAAGCCCGTAGTGCGGGATTGCGAATGGCGTGGGCTGAACTGTTACGATTTTTGATATTTCCTGCAGGGACTGCATTGACATGGACGGATGGTTTCTTATATAATGGTGCAGAATAAAAACTCTCTTAGAGGTCACGCCGTCCTGGGATGAGAGACAGAAGGAAGTTGAGGGACGGCAGAGGAAGATGCGTTTTTTTGCGCAGAATGGAGGACAGCATGGAATTGATGTATGCAAGTACAAGGGATGCAGAGGAAAAAGTAACTGCATCTTACGCAATATTAAAGGGGCTGGCAAAAGACGGAGGACTGTATGTGCCTTCGTTTATTCCGTCTCTGGAAACAGATATGGACACTTTATCCAAAATGTCGTATCAGGAAACGGCCTACGAGGTATTAAAACTCTTCCTGACGGATTTTACCGAGGAAGAGTTGAAACATTGTATCAACGCGGCCTACGATAGCAAATTCGACACGGAAGAGATTGCGCCATTGGTATACGCAGACGACGCCTATTATTTGGAATTATTCCATGGGCCTACGATTGCCTTTAAGGATATGGCGTTGTCCATTCTGCCGCACCTGCTTATCACAGCGGCAAGAAAAAACCAGGTGAAAAACGATATCGTTATTTTGACCGCCACTTCCGGAGATACCGGAAAGGCTGCCTTGGCGGGATTTGCGGATGTAGAGGGGACGAAAATCATTGTATTCTACCCCAAAAACGGCGTCAGCCCAATCCAGGAAAAGCAGATGGTGACACAGAAGGGAGAGAACACCTTTGTTGTGGGCATCCATGGCAACTTTGACCAGGCGCAGACCGGGGTGAAAGAGATGTTTTCCGATGTAGCGCTGGCGAAAGAGATGGACGCCGCCGGGTATCAGTTTTCTTCCGCAAACTCCATTAATATCGGGCGTCTGGTGCCCCAGATCGCTTATTATGTGTATGCCTATGCAAAAATGTATGCAAACGGCGTCATTGCGAAGGATGAAAAAATAAACATTGTCGTTCCCACTGGAAACTTTGGCAATATTTTGGCCGCTTTTTATGCAAAAAATATGGGGCTTCCGGTGGCAAAGCTCATCTGTGCTTCCAACGAGAATAAAGTATTGTACGATTTCTTCTCCACTGGCAAATACGATAAGAACAGGGAGTTTGTCCTGACAAGTTCGCCGTCCATGGACATTTTGATTTCCAGCAACTTAGAGCGTTTGATTTACCAGATTGCCGGGGCAAGCGCAGAGAAGAATGCAGAGCTGATGAAGAGTCTCTCTGCCACCGGAGCATATGAAATCACTCCGGAAATGAAGGAGCAGCTTTCTGATTTTTATGGAAATTATACAGATGAAGCGGAAACGGCGGAGACAATCCGGGAGCTGTATCAGAAGACAGGATACCTGATTGACACCCATACAGCAGTAGCGGCTGGCGTTTATCACAAATATAAGAAAGACACCGGCGATACGGAGACAAAGACGGTCATTGCCTCCACTGCAAGCCCTTTTAAATTTACCAGAAGCGTCATGAATGCCATTGACGGGAAATATGACAGTTTCGGGGAATTTGAATTGGTAGATGAAATGAGCAAAATCGGAAATGTGCCGATTCCCCAGGCGATTGAAGAAATCCGGACGGCCAAGGTGCGCCATGAGACTGTCTGCAAGGTAGAAGAGATGCCGCAGGAAGTGAAGCGGTTTCTTGGAATCTAAAGAAGCATTGGTCCCGCGCGATTGCGAATGGCGTGGGATGAACTGTTACGAAATTTTATATCAATGAAAATAAGCTCCCTTCTAAGCGGCAAGAAATGATGGTTTTGCTTGTCTGCTTAGGAGGGAGCTTATTAAATTCCGTGCGTCCTTACTTGCATCAAAGGCTATTCGCTTTTGAACACTTCCAAAACAAAATGAATAATTCCAAAAGGATAAACAATCGGGAATAAGTAAGCTTCTGTTTCAAAGGTCAGCAGCTCTGCCGTCTCCGCCATTGGAGGCGTCAAGGTCAGCTCAATGGAAAAATCGTTGGACATATTAATGTTGAACAGGCCGTTGTGGAGATTTAAAAAGTCTTCCAGGGAAGCCTGCACATACTCATTAAAATCTGAAAATTCCTCGTCCACATATCTGGAGGCAAAATCAATGCAGGTAGTTTTTGGCATATCAATCGATATCTTTGCAGAGAATTGGCCGTTCACCTGTTGGGAGACACAAACGTTTGTCGGGTATTCCTTGCAGAGATAAGGCGTGACCGGAGTGAAATCGTCCCCGATGAAACGAACCAGGTTCGTAAACAGCAGACGGACAAAGGCAATCTCATGGGTGGAGAGAGGCCGCTGCGCATTTGCAAAAAAGTTTTCTACCAGATGATTGATAGAATCCATTGTCTCATAGGAATAATCGTTCTCCTGAAGTTCATTCTCGGACTGATATTCAAGCATCAGGTCCTGAAGCTGCTGATTATTGAGGATGCCCTCATCCACAAGAGTTTGTCCTAATTGGAGGAAATCCGGACTCTGGCTTTTCAGCAGTTCTGTCACCTGTTCCTCTGTGAGGTATCCCTCGCGGACGGCTAATTCACCAAAACGTGCGTCCTGCTGCGTCTGCATTGCCACAACCTGTTCCACTTCATGGGCGGTCATATAGCCGGCGTGCATTGCCAGGGTGCCAAGCCTCATGCGGCTGGCGGATTTTTTCTGCATAGCCTGTATTAACTGCTCTCCTGTAATGGCGCCGCGCGACAGCAGATAGTTACCAAAAAACTGGGCGTACATAGTTAACTCCTTTCGAATCTTGACGTAATAATGTGAAGAACCTGATCCGGATTCCGCAATGGTTTCTGGACGAAATCCTTGGCTCCGGCTTCAATGGCGGCACGCAGCTGGGACTGCGTCCCCACAGAAGAAACGACCACAATGTTGGCGTTCTTATCAAAATCCATAATTTCGCGGATGGCGGCGTTGCCGTCTTTTACCGGCATTACGATATCGAGAAACACAAGCGACGGCTGTTCTTTTTTATAGATGTCAATGGCTTCCTGGCCGTTGGAGGCCTCAAAAAAAGCTGGCGAGCCGAATTGTGAGATGATATCCTTAATCTGTTTCCTGGCAAGAATGGAATCATCGCCGATGAGAATTTTTGCGTCATCTAATTTCATGGTTATATCCCCCATCTTTTCTATAATATATATTGCTATTTTACACCACTTAGAATAATAGTTCAATCATTATGTGAGGAAAATCGTGCGTTTTACGAACGCTGATCCATCGGAATATAGGCTTTGTGCTCGCCGATATTTTTGTATGCCGGGCGCATGATTTTTCCGTCAATGGCAAGCTCTTCTAAGCGGTGGGCGCTCCAGCCGGAGATGCGGGCAATGGCGAAAATCGGGGTGTAAAGCTCCACTGGAAGCCCTAGCATGGAGTAAGCGAAGCCGCTGAAGAAGTCCACGTTGGGGCTGACGCCTTTGTAAATTTTGCGCTCCTCTGCGATAATCTTTGGGGCAAGGCGTTCCACGCAGGAATAGAGGGCGTATTCCTTCTCATAGCCCTTC
>CANQUZ010000234.1 GCA_947627165.1 uncultured Roseburia sp. | reverse complement strand
GGGAGTTAAATGGAGTTCCTGAAACTTATCGACGTCCTTTCCGGAGCGCACGCCGCAGAAATCTGTGGCGCGGGCAAGTGCCTCCGTGGTGAGGTTTACCACAAACTCCTTAGAGGCTTCTATGATATGGTAAGAATAACGCTCTTTGCGCACCGAGATAGAGAGCATAGGCGGATTGGTGCAGACCGTGCCTGCCCATGCCACCGTGATAATATTGGGTTTGCCCGCCAACTGGGGATTGGTGCATTCCGGATCCTCTGTCCCGGCGGGATACTGGCAGCTTACCATCACCGCGGGAAGCGGATAGAGCATATTTCCTGGTTTCCATGATTGTTTTGCCATAATGAAATCAGCTCCCTTCTATTTCATTAAAATATCCATCAGATAAGCGTAAACGTCTTCGGTTTGATGTTTCCAGTTACTGCAGATGGCCTCAGCCTGTTCTTTCTTCTTGACCGTCAAAGTCAAATCAATTAGGTTTGTGTTTCTCTGGCGGAACTGGCAGCGCACAGCATAGTCCTGCTCTGGGGTCTTGTGGTAATTCGCAAGGATGGAATTGATATTGCGAAGCTCTAACTTATTTTTTTCCAGGTACACAAGCGTATCGTGGTCGATAGCGTCTGTAATCTTATCCTTGAAAAAGCCCAGGGTTTCCCTCCCGGCTGCTGTAATGGCGTACTGGGTATTGCTGTGGGTGGCTTCGGCGTGGATTAAGCCGGCATCCACTAAGTCGCTGATGACCTGCTGTACCCGGAAATAATCCGTATAGTCCTGCTCTAAAAAGAAATTTGAAATCTGCGTGTTCGTTAGTGGAAAATCTACTTTATCAAGCATATTTAAAATCGTTAATTTATATATCGTGAATGGTTCTGCCATAGAGATCCCTCTTTCTGATAAATAAAATAGATACGGCAAAGCGATAAAGGCTCAGCCGGCAGTCTCCGATCCCTTGTCTTGGAAATATTTCCCCTGCCAGAGGTTCTGTTCTTTCAGGCATTTTTGAATCGTGTTTAAAACCCTCTTTTTGTCGGCGCTCCATAAAGGGGCGGACAGAAGCTGCCTTGGGCCGTCCCCGGTAAGGCGGTGGATGACCATATCAGGCGGCAGGATGGAAAGGCACTCTGCCACAAAACTGCAGTATTCCTCCAGCGAAAAGAGGGGGAAAGGATTCTCTTCATAAATCCTGCCCAGATCCGTATCCTTTAGCACATGGAGAAGCTGGAGTTTGACGCCGTCCGCCGGCAATGACGCAACATAAGAGACGGAAGCGCGCATCTGCTCTTTTGTCTCCCCCGGCAGGCCTAAAATCAGATGGGGAATCACAGCCAGCCCCCTTGCTTTTAGGGCAAAGACCGCCTCCTCAAACTGTGTTAAGGTAAAACCGCTGCGGATGAAATGCAGCGTGTCCTCATGGATCGTCTGCAGGCCGAGCTCCACCCATACAGGCTTCCTCCGGTTCAGTGATTCTAACAAATTTAAGACTTCCGGCGGAAGGCAGTCGCAGCGGGTAGCGACAGACAGTGCAGCAACATCCGGCTGCAAAAGCGCTTCTGTAAAGAGTTTTTCTAAAACTGCCACAGGGGCGTAGGTGTTGGTATATGACTGAAAATAAGCAATGAACTTCCGGCAGCCTGTTTTAGCGGCAATCCGCTCCCTGGCCTCCTCCAACTGGATGCGGATGGAGGGAGCGGGAGCGGCCGCAAAATCGCCGGAACCGCGGGGGCTGCAGAAAATGCAGCCGCGCGTCCCCAGGGCGCCGTCACGGTTCGGGCAGGTCATGCCGCCGTCTAGGGAGAGCCGGTAGACCTTTTCGCCAAAGGTTTCTTTTAAATAGTAATCTAAGGAATAATAACGCTTATCGCCCCAGAACTTGGGTTCTTCTGCCGTATGTATCATATGCCCGGATGACGCCTATGCGTTGCTGTGGCTGATATGGGATTTTACCGCCTGGCTTACCACTTCCGCCACACGGGGATCAAAGGCTTCCGGTATGATATATTCTTCGCTCAATTCCTCGTCAGAAACGAGAGAGGCGATGGCTTTGGCAGCGGCAAGCTTCATTTCCTCCGTAATCTGAGAGGCGCGTCCCTCCAAAGCTCCTTTGAAAATACCAGGGAAAGCGACCACGTTGTTGACCTGGTTCGGGAAATCGCTGCGGCCGGTTCCCACGACCCTTGCGCCGGCAGCCTTTGCCACATCCGGCATAATCTCAGGGACAGGGTTTGCCAGGGCAAAAATAATCGCATCCTGCTTCATGGAGGAAACCATTTCCGGCGTTACGATATTCGGGGAAGAAACGCCCACAAAAATATCAGCTCCCACTAACGCATCTGCCAATGTTCCGGTCTGATTTTCTAAATTTGTGACTTCTGCCATTTTTTCTTTCATCCAGTTCAGGTTTGGGCGGTTTTTTGCGATGATGCCGTCCCTGTCGCACAAAATGATGTTGGGGAAACCGTAGGTCAGCAGTAATTTTGTGATGGCGACTCCGGCGGAACCGGCTCCGTTGATCACGACCTTGCAGTCCTCTTTTTTCTTTTCGGTGACTTTTAAGCTATTGATGATGCCGGCAAGCACCACGATAGCGGTTCCGTGCTGATCGTCGTGGAAGACAGGGATATCGAGGATTTCCTTCAAACGCTCCTCAATCTCAAAACACCGGGGAGCGGAGATGTCCTCTAAATTGATGCCTCCGAAGGCGGGGGCGATATGCTTTACGGCAGCAATGATTTCTTCCGTATCCTGGGTATCCAGGCAGATGGGAACGGCATTGATATTGCCAAACTCTTTAAAAAGGACGCATTTTCCTTCCATTACCGGCAGAGCCGCGCAGGCGCCGATATTCCCTAACCCTAAGACGGCGCTTCCGTCGGAGACAACTGCTATCGTATTTGCCTTCATTGTATAGGTGTAAACGGCGGACGGATCCTCTGCGATTACTTTGCAGGGTTCCGCAACGCCCGGCGTGTAGGCGATGGCAAGATCCTCTCTGGTATTAACCTTTGACTTTGCCACGGTTTCTAACTTTCCATTCCACTGTCTGTGCATTTCCAACGCTTTATTTTCCATGATATGCTCACTCCTGTATTCTAACGTTTTCTTGTTTGAAATTTTGATAACTATTCAATTATAGCATTAACATTTTTGCGAATCAAGAAAATTAGGACTTCCTATTTGGAAAAAAGTGTAGTATAATATTCCTATCAAAAGTTCGTTAGTCAGTTCAGACAAAATTCCCGGTTATGGTAAAATGTAATACAAATATGGAAATAAAAGAAAAAACATGGGAAAATGTAAAATAAGGAGTTATTAGTGGATGAGAGAAAAGTATGAGAGCTTGTCATTGGCTGTTTTGCGGGATTTGGCAAAATGCAGAGGGTTAAAAAACATTTCCGCGATGAAGAAAGCGGAGTTAGTGGAGTTGATGTTAGCGGAGGATGAGCGGGAGAAACAGGAGAAAACTGCCTCCAAAGAGGAGCGTGTGGAAAAACCGGAGGCGGTGGCGAGGGAGCGCGTTTCAGAGCCTAAGGTCCAGAATGACGCCGGAAAAGAAAAAGAGGGCGGAATGGTGGAGGACA
>CANQUZ010000233.1 GCA_947627165.1 uncultured Roseburia sp. | reverse complement strand
GCTTATTGTTGTTGTAAAGTTTCAGCCGCTCCCCATTAAACCGCACCAGAAGAAAGCCGTTCCGCTGCTCATAATAATTTAAACAGATTCCGATTGGAGTGACCAGCAGGGGATCCTTTACAATGTCCTTCTGCTCAAACACCACTTCCTGCAGCACCTCTTCCCCCCGCAGGGCGACGCGCTCTTTCGGCAGTCCTAATTTCTCCGCCAGCATCTGCGTATAGCCGTGGATTTTCCCGCCGCCGCCTACCACAAAAACAGCACTGACCGTCCGCTCGCCGTTCAGTTCCTTGATTTTCGCCGCCACTTCCGTCGTCATCCTCTCAACGACAGGCGTAAGCAGCTCCCACAGCTCCTCTGGCTCGACGGTATGTTCTATCTGCATAATGTCTTTATAAGTGATTTTATCTGCGGTTCCGCTCTGCAGCTTCATAGCTTCCGCTGTCTTGAAGTCCACAAGATACCGCTGCACAATCAATTCCGTCAGCTCGTCGCCTGCAAGGGGAATCATGCCGTAGGCTATGATGCTTCCGTCCCTGGTAATCGAAATATCGGATGTGCCCGCGCCGATATCCACCAAAGCGATATTCAGCAGGCGATAGTTTTCAGGAATTGCCACATTGATAGCGGCAATCGGCTCTAAGGTCAGATTCGCCACCACAAGCCCTGCCTGGGCGACCGCCGCATAAAGTCCGTCCACCACGTCTTCCGGCAGAAACGTCACGATGATATCCTCCGATATCCGATCCGCTTTGTGGGACAGAAGGCTTGAAAAGGGTTCCTCGTTCAAAAAATATTTCATCACAGAATAGCCCACGCAATAAAATTCGTACTGCGTGTCGTTCATTTCCTGCAGAATATTCTGCGCCTTTTCTATTCCCAGCAAGTCTAAGGTATGGACGTGCTCCCCGGTCACAACCGTCTCTTCCGGAAAATCATATACAACATTCGTGGTGACTGTCTTTAATACACGGCCTGCCGCCGCAATGCAAACTTCCGTCAGCGGCATCCCAATCTGTTTTTCTAACTTTTCTTTTATCTTTGCGATGGTATTGCCTACGCGGACGATATCGTGGATTTGTCCGTCTAACATCGCCCTCGTCTCATGCTCCATCATCTCCTGCGCCACCACGACAAACGCGCCCTCTTTCCGGTATCCCACAGTCCCCACTACATTTCTCGTTCCGATATCAAGGCCAAATACCAAAGATTCTTCTACTCCTACTGTATCACTCATTTGCGGTCTCCCCTACTCACTTTTCATGTTCTTACACGCCCGCTCTATCCGGGCAAGCGTCTCCTCCACCGTACCGTTATTGTCAATCACCACTTTGCAGTAGCTGTAATAGAGTTCTTCCTTTAACTGGCTGGCAAATATCCGCCGCACTTTCTCCTCCGAATAGCCCCTCGACGCCATCAGGCGCTGTTTGCGGATTTCCTCCTTCGTATCAATATACCAGAGTTCATCGCAGATTTCATCATAATGATCTTCAATCAACAAAGCCGCCTCTAAAAAAAGAAATTGTAAGGTTCCTTTTTCTCGCTCCGCTTTCACCTCGGAAAGCACATATTCTTTCACGGCGGGATGGACTATGGCGTTTAGCCGCTTTCTTTTTTCTTCCTCTGAAAAAATCAGCGCCGCAAGCTTTTCCCGGTCAAATCCGCCCTCCGGCAGAAAAATATCTTCCGCCGCAAACTGCTCCCTAATCGTTTCATAGCAGTCCGTCCCCGGCTCCATCAACTGATGCGCAATCTCATCCGCCAGCATCACGCGGGTGTCCGGCTGTTTTTTTAAGTAAGCTAATACCTCTGATTTTCCGGCGCCGACTCCGCCTGTAATTCCAATAAATTTCATTTGTCTCCCCGTTTCTACTTCGCCTCATACCAGTTGCCGCCCTCATGGGTGTCAACCTCCAACGCCACGTCTAACTCTGCCGCATGGCGCATCTCTTCTTCTAACAGGCTGCGCACTTTTTCTTTCTCCTCCACCGCTGTTTCCACCAGCAATTCGTCATGAACAGTTAAAATCAGGCGGGATTTGAATCCCTCTTTTAGCAGCCTGTCATGGACGCGTATCATGGCGATTTTGATGATATCCGCCGCCGTCCCCTGAATGGGGGAATTCATGGCGATGCGCTCTCCGAAAGACCGCTGCATAAAATTACTGCTGGAGAGTTCCGGCACCGGCCGCCTCCTGCCAAACATGGTCGTGACATATCCCTTTTCTTTCGCCTCGGCCACCAGCCCGTCTAAAAAGCTCTTAATCTTGGGATACGTCTCAAAATATCTTTCAATGTAGTCCGCCGCTTCTTTTTTGCTGATGCTTAAGTCCTGGCTCAGCCCAAAGGAGCTGATTCCATAGACAATCCCAAAATTGACCGCCTTGGCATTCCTCCGATGCAGATCCGTCACCTCGTCAAAGGGGATATGGAATACCTGGGAAGCGGTGATCCGGTGAATGTCCTGCGCTTTCTGGTACGCCTCTATCAGCTTTTCGTCGCCCGACATATGGGCGAGCACCCGCAGCTCGATTTGGGAATAGTCAGAATCCACAAAAATAAACCCTTCCCTGGGCAGGAATGCCTTGCGGATCAATCTTCCCAACTCAATCCGCATGGGGATGTTCTGCAGGTTCGGCTCCGTACTGCTCAGCCTTCCAGTGGCGGTGATGGTCTGGTTAAAGGAGGTGTGAATCCTTCCATCCTCCTTAATATAGTTGACCAGCCCGTCGGCGTAAGTGGATTTTAGCTTTGCCAGCTGGCGGTACTCTAAAATATCCGCCACAATCGGGTACTCCGGAGCCAACCGCTCTAAGACATCCGCCGCCGTAGAGTAGCCGGTCTTCGTCTTTTTGCCGTAGGGCATCTCTAATTTTTCAAACAAAATGGATCCCAACTGTTTGGGAGAATTAATGTTGAAGGTCTCTCCCGCCGCCTCATAAATCTGCTTCTCCAGCTCTGCAATGCGGACCGCCAGCTTATCGCCGTATTCGCTTAACGCGTCTCCGCAGGTGAGGATGCCTTCCTTTTCCATATCGGCAAGGGTAAACACCAGGGGCATTTCCACTTCCCGGAACAGACGCTCCATGCCAGTCTCTTTTAATTTCTGCAAGATGGGCGCTTGGGAGGCGAATGCCACATATGCCATGTAGCAGACACAGGAAAGAAAGGCGTCTTCCTGCTCTTTTAACGCATTTTCCAAAACAGCCTTTCCCAATAAATCCGCTCTCGACGGTATCATCAAATCCAGATAATCCTTAGCGATATCTTCATAGGGATATTCGTTTTTGAGGGGATTTAACAGATAAGCCCCGATGGTGGCATCAAACAGGTTTTCAAGGGAGAGGGAGCCGTTGCTCTTTTTTTCCAGCAACCCCAATGGCGCTATCTGCGGTTTTAAATCCAGCGTCGCATAGGAAGCCCCCCCGCTCTCTATCAGGAAGGATAACAGTTCTTCCGCCGCCATCCCTTTCCCCGCTTTGATAAAGCAGGTTTCCTCTTCCCCCAGCGACACCGCAAGCCCTAAGAGGCCCGCTTCCTTTTCACCGGAAACGACCAGAAACCCGCAGTCCTTTCCACGGAGATTCCCGAA
>CANQUZ010000232.1 GCA_947627165.1 uncultured Roseburia sp. | reverse complement strand
AGAGACTGTCAATTCGCCCTACAAGAGACTGTCAATTCGCCCTACAAGAGACTGTCAATTCGCCCTACAAGAGACTGCCAATTCGCCCTTGCATCATTTGAATATCTGCAATGCAAACAAACCTGAATACCTTACGCCCTGATTTCAAAATGCCCAAAGATATTTTTTCGATGGTTCTGTGTAAATCCATTATAAACAGCCGCGCTATTGGAATAATAACAAAATGCCGCCGCACGGGATAATAGCGGCCGTGCGGCGGTTTTCTGTTTCCTAAATATTGTTTTCAAGCAAAACTCTTACTGTTTCTTTTACTTTATTAAGATCCCCCTGATTCTTCATTTCTATAGAAATATATCCATCATATCCTCCCTGTTTCAACAGATGAAGCAATTCCTCATGCAATGCGCCGTACTTGATCTCTGCCAGATAAGGTTCACTTATATGTACATGATTTACTTCTGGCAGCATCTGCCCTAACTCTAAAACATTTTCTTTATTTTGTATGACTGTTCCCAAATCATAGTTAACCTTTATTCCGGGTTTCTGAATATTTGCAACCATTTCATACGCCTCTCTGGTCGTATTCAAAAAATTCGTATGATAAATAGGCGGATTCGCCTCCAATGCCAACACGGTATTCTCTTCTTCTGCAAGTTCTCCCAATTTACTGAAAAATTCGATTGCAATTTTAAAATCATCTTCTGAATTTATATTTCTATTCCTCGGGCAGCCAAATACCAGATTTCTACAATGAAGCGCATTTGCAAACTCAAATGCCCGCCTGGTATATTCTGTCAATATCGCTCTCTGATTTTCGCCCTCGAAAATATTTTCATTTCTGCCAAACCAGATAGACTGCATAGAAGAAATTTCCAAACCATACTGCTCTGACATCCTCTTCCGATAAGCTTTCGCATCCGCAATCCTTTCATAAGGTTCTTCTGGAAAAATTCTCGTAGGAGCTATTTCTATGCCATCTGCTCCACTGTCCTTTAAAAACAGATACATTTCCTCATCAAATTTTTGTTCCCATGCGATATTGGATATTGAAACTTTCATCATTCTCTCTCCTAGATTTCTTCAAAACTTATCCATGCATCCTCTGAAACCTCTGTCTCAAGCCCCTTTAAGGTATCTGTCAGCTGCTCCGGTCTGCTTGCTCCCAATACCGGATAAATTCCTTTTCTTATGCCCCATTTTATTGCCACGTCTGTGGGACGTAATCCATAGATGTCGCAAGTTTCTAAAAATTTATCAATTCTTTCTTTGTTCTGTTCATAAAAATTCATCGTTTTATCATACTGCAGCTGTTTGCTTTTTGCTGCACGAGAACCTTCCGGAATACCGTTTCTATATTTTCCTGTAAGGAGCCCCTGGCATAATGGTGAAAATCCCAACATCCCAACTCCATGACTATCGCAAAAATCTTTTACTCCATTTTTTTCTGCCTTTCGCACAGCAAAAGAATAGATACACTGTTCAATGATGGGTTTTTCCATTCCCAGTTTCTCACATACCTCATGACACTCCTGCAATGCTTCAACCGGCCATTCAGAAGTTGCCCAGTAGCGTACCCGTCCAGAGCTTATCAAGTAGTTAAAGGTACGCACCACTTCTTCCATAGGCGTCTCCGGATCGTATCTATGGGCATAGTAGATATCTACATAATCCAATCCCATTTTTTTTATTGATTCTTCAAAAGCCCACAGAATATGCTTTCTTGACAAACCTCTATGATAAGGGGTCTCCCCCACTGGCCACGATCCCTTTGTTGACACCACATACTCCTCGTGAGGATACCGCTGCAGTGCCTTACCCACTAATCGCTCTGCCGCACCCATCCCATAATTATTGGACACATCAAAAGAACGGAT
Organism: uncultured Roseburia sp.; assembly: GCA_947627165.1. Taxonomy (GTDB): domain Bacteria; phylum Bacillota; class Clostridia; order Lachnospirales; family Lachnospiraceae; genus Roseburia. The sequence continues at coordinate 1,726 of CANQUZ010000232.1, read as the reverse complement.
ACCCAAATCCCACGCTTGAGCAATCATTTTGTCCGCATACTCCTGATTCAGATTTTCCGTCCCGATTGTAAGAGCCGAACCAAATGTCACTTCCGTCAGCTTTAATCCCGAATTTCCCATTCTTATATATCTCATGCTTCCTGTCTCCCTTTCACGTTCTCGCAAGGTGTATAATCATATATAATGGAGATTGGCCTTCCTTTCACTTCGGTCATTATCTGCGCTACATATTCTGCTATGACCGACATCCCAATAAATACAAAACCAAACAAAACACTGACCGCCATTAACACCAGACAAGCCGGTTTCCATGCATTGGAAGCAAATATTACCCCTGCTAGCGATGCAAAAAAAGAAATCACGGCCACTAACAAGAAATAGGCTATTTTCCGCAAAGGTTCCACGGAAATGCCGGTAATACTGTCAAGAGCATATGGTATCATCGACTTAAGATTGTATTTTGTTTTTCCAGCAAAACGCTTATCCCTGTCATATTCTATCAGATCTGTCCGCATTCCCACAAAAGGAACTACTACACGAAACACACTATTTACCTCAGGTAGCTCCAAAACCTGATCCAATGCTTTTCTTGACAGCAGCCTAAAATTTGCTGCGTTCTTTTCTAATTTCAATCTGCCTGAAAGTCCATCCAATACTTTATAATAGCAGTTTGCCCCAAACTTTTTAAAAAAATTGTCGTTACTGCGTTTTACTCTGCTGCCGATAACAACATCTGCACCGGCCTCCCATTTTTTGATCATTTCCGGAATCAGAGCCGGCGGATCCTGCAGGTCAGCATCCATCACAACCACCGCATCTCCTGCGGCTTTGCGTATTCCAGCATTAACAGCTCCTTCCAATCCAAAGTTTCTCGACAGGCATATCGTACTGATTTCTTTTGGATGCGCTTTCTGTTCCTCCATCATAACGGCGTAAGTATTATCTTTTGAACCATCGTTTATTAATAATATTTCAAAATCATAGTTATCTTTCAGGCTGTCTGCCATAGCCAGTGTTTCCCTGCAATATTCGTGCGCCAATGTTTCCTCATTATACATTGGCGCTATAATAGAAATTAATTTTTTCACTGTTTTTCCTCACTTTTCTGATATACATATTCCTGAATCCTATCTGAAAACAGTTCCGGGTACTCAGGAAATACGTCATCATAATAGTCTATCAAGTATTGATAATCACTTGCTTCCCACTCGGACACTTTCCGCCATACCTTAACAGTAGACGGATAATAATTATTAAGGGAAAACTCCTCCAGACATTCATAATGTCTGCCAATCGGTGAATCCTTATTCTCCAGCTCGTCTCTTAAGAAAATAATCGTATGCTCGTTCCCTCTTGTGATATAACCGGAGCCATCATCTATGAAATCTTCCGTGCAGACAATTCCAGCATCCAAAAAATTCACGCTAAATCCATCCCTCAGATCTATATCCGCTTGTGGCAATAAATGCTTCATACTGTTAAAGCTTTCCGGCGCATATGCATTTGCTAAAATCCCGTTATTGATATTGTGGGAACTTGCACAAACATAAACCTCTGTCCCATACTCTTCTGTTTTTTCATTTAAATAACCAGCTAGGCGGCGTACCTCTTCTACATCATCACGATAGCGTGGGACATAGCGCAGCCTGCAGACCAATGCCTGTGAAATCTGATTACTATGAGGCAAAAATATGCCGCTCCAAAAACATACCAGAAAATTGTAAAC
>CANQUZ010000231.1 GCA_947627165.1 uncultured Roseburia sp. | reverse complement strand
TGATAATCCACAAAATCCCCCCTGCCGTTTTCAAACTCTTCTCTTACCGTATCTTTTTAAAGTATCTTCTCTATTTCTTCTATCCCTGCTCCTGCATACGGCTCAGTTTCGCCGCCTGATCCGCTGCGATGCAGGCGTCGATAATCTCCTGGATATCTCCGTTCATAATCTTATCTAATTTATACAGCGTCAGGTTGATTCGGTGGTCGGTCACGCGTCCCTGGGGGAAGTTATAGGTCCTGATCTTTTCCGAACGGTCTCCCGTTCCCACCTGGCTTTTCCGAAGCTCCGCCTCCGCGTCATGGGCTTTCTGCTGCTCTAAATCGTACAGCTTCGTGCGCAGCAGGGCAAAGGCTTTCGCCCGGTTCTGAATCTGGGACTTTTCCGTCTGGCTGTAAATCACGATGCCGGTGGGAATATGGGTCAGGCGGACCGCAGAGTCCGTCGTATTGACGCACTGCCCGCCGGCTCCCGAAGAACGGCAGACGTCAATCCGGATATCTTTCTCATCAATCTGCACGTCCACTTCTTCCGCTTCCGGCATCACTGCAACGGTGATGGTGGACGTATGGATGCGTCCGCCGGATTCGGTTTCCGGCACGCGCTGTACACGGTGCACGCCGGATTCGTATTTCATAACGGAATATGCTCCGGAGCCGCTCAGCTTAAAGGTCACGCTCTTCATGCCGCCAATTCCTGTCTCGTCCGCTTCCATAATTTCTGTTTTCCAGTGTTTCTCCTCGGCGTAGTGCTGGTACATCCGGTAAATTTCCGCCGCAAACAATGCCGCCTCATCTCCGCCTGCTCCGGCACGGATTTCCACAATGACATTTTTATCGTCATTGGGGTCTTTGGGAAGAAGCAGGATCTTTAATTCTTGTTCTAATTCTTCCACGCGGTCTTTCGCCCCGTTTAATTCTTCCTTTGCAAGCTCCCGCATCTCTTCGTCAGACTCTTCCTCCAGCATTGCAAGGGAATCTGCAATGTTTTGCTTGCACTGCTTATATTCTTTGTAGGCCTCCACCAGGGGAGTCAGGTCGCTCTGCTCCTTCATCAATTTCCGAAACCGCTCCGGGTTATTTGCCACATCCGGCTCGCTTAGCTCGCTCATCAATTCCTCAAAACGAATCAATAAATCCTCTAACTTGTCAAACATACGATAAACATCCTCTCTTAAAAACTTCACTCTTGCGGCGCAGCTCCCGTCTGCTCCGCTTTCGTATGAGCCCATCTTCCTGTTACAACGCGGTCATTGTGTGCCAAATCTTTTACGACGCGCACCTCCTCAAACCCTGCCTCCCGCAGCATCTCAGACACCGCCTCACCCTGATCACAGCCAATCTCAAAAAACACCCTGCCTTCCGGCTTTAAGCAGGCGTTCAGGGAAGCGGTGATTTTCCGGTAAAAATAAAGGCCGTCCTCCTTGCCGTCTAAGGCCTCTAAGGGTTCAAAGCCGCTGACCTCCGGCATTAATTTCACAATATCCGAAGAGGGGATATAGGGCGGATTGGACACGATTACATCGAACGTCCCCCTGACATTGTCAAACAAATCGCTGCGCTCAAAATGGACTGTGACATTGTTGATTCTAGCGTTCTCTTTTGCCACATTTAACGCCTGTTTGGAGATATCAACCGCATGGCCCTCCACCCCCGCGCAGTTGCGGAGAATGCTGACAATGATGCAGCCGGAACCCGTGCACAAGTCCAGCACCCGCATTCCGGGTTTTATCGCCTTAAGCGCTTCCTCCACAAGGGTTTCCGTGTCCTGCCTGGGGATGAGCACGCCGGAATTTACCTTAAACTTCAGCCCCATAAACTCCGTCTCCCCCACAATGTATTGCAGCGGGACGTGTTCCGCGCGTTTTTTTAACGCAATCCCATATTCGCTGGACTGCTCCTCGGAAAGTTCTTCTTCCATATGCATATAATAAAAGCTGCGGTCTATCCTGCACACCCAAGCCAAAAGCAGCCAAGCGTCGTTTTTGGCGTCCGCAATCTGTTCTTTTGCAAGAATCTGCTCTCCAAAATTGATTGCCTCCCGATAGGTCATCCCGTTCGCCTACCTTTCCTGCCGGATTTCAGCCACATAGGCTCTCCAGTCGAAAACCGCCTCGACGGAAGCAATTCCGACCTCTATCATCCCCTCATCCGGCTCCCTGGTGGTAAGGTTCTGCAGCCATAAACCGGGTTTGCTGAGCAGATTTACCAAAACATTATCGCTGCCTCCCGCAAGGCGGATAAATTCGTAAGACACCCCCGCGATTACAGGAATCAGCACTAGCCTTAGCAAGAGCCTCAACACTCTGGAATCGACATGGATAAACATGAAAAAGATGATGCTGATGATCATTACAATAAGAAGAAAGCTTGTTCCGCAGCGCTTATGCTTCCTGGAACTTTGCTTTACATTTTCTACAGTCAAATCCATGCCATGCTCCACGCAGTTGATGCATTTATGCTCCGCGCCATGGTACATATAAACGCGCCTGATATCCGGCATCAGGGAAATCGCCGCCACATAACCGATAAAAACAGTCATCCGAATCAGCCCTTCCACCAGTGCCAGCAGGATGGCGGAAGAAGTGAAACGCTGAAACAAGGTGGAAAGGAAGTACGGCAGCACCATAAAAATCGCCACCGCCAGCACGATGGACAGTGCGACGGTCCCTCCCATCATGGCGTCCTCCTGCCGTTTCGCCTTCTTTTTCTCCTGCTCTGTCTCCGGTGCCTTCTCCTGCTCCTCCTCGTAAAAAGAAGCGGAAAAGGCCAGTGTCCTGATGCCTAGCGTTAATGACTCTATAAAACTGAACACACCGCGCAAAATGGGCAGATTTCTGATTTTCTGATTGGAAGCCACTCCCGTGTATTCGGAAACCTCCACAACAATTTCATTGTCAGGCGTTCTGACTGCCACGGCATATTTTTCCTTGTTTTTCATCATAATGCCTTCCATGACCGCCTGTCCGCCAATTCCGGAATATCTCATAGTTCCTCTCATTCTGCCGCTTCTGCGGCCATTTCAGCTTGAAAAGCTTAAAGTTCAAGCTTTACCTCATTTCTGCACTGCTCCAAAAAAAGGTTGAGATACTGCGACCTCAACCTTATCTGTAACCGTTCTCAAATTTACTGATTCATACCATATTTTCTATTGAACTTATCAATACGTCCGTCAGCTCTTGAGGACTTCTGCTGTCCTGTATAGAAAGGATGGCATTTGGAACAAATCTCAACATGGATAGCTTTCTTTGTGGAACCTGTTACAAATGTGTTCCCACAGTTACAGGTGACAGTTGCCTGATAATAATCTGGATGGATTCCTTCTTTCATGATTTTCACCTCTTTATATTCTTATCGTTCATCATTGCGCCTGTTCCAATCCTTTTGTACCCGTATACCCGATCCGTATATGGCACTTGCTGCAAAGGAAAGTCACAATAAACAGCTTACTCAGTATAGCATAGCCTTTTTCAAAAAGCAAGCCTTTTCTATATAATTCGATTCTTTTTCACCATATGGATGTATTCCTGATTGTTTTTGGTTCTTGCAAACATATTCAAGATGTTCTCCACCGCCTCGTCGGTGACGCCGTTGTAGAGCTTGCCGTCGTCC
>CANQUZ010000230.1 GCA_947627165.1 uncultured Roseburia sp. | reverse complement strand
CCTCATTTAGAATCTCAAAGGAGGAAAGGTTCATCCGCCTTGCCACCTGCCCGATTTTTTCCGCCTGCTTTTCCGTATCCTCTTCCGCCCCTAAACGGTTTAAGAGCAAAATCAGCATTCCATGCCTCTGGGTCTCATCGCTCAAAAGGTAGTTCAGACGGCTGACGGTGGCCCGGATGTATTTGCTGTGCTCCCTATCCATGTTGGAAATGCGGTGCTCAATGTCCTCAAAGCCTCTCTCAATCTGGTCAATGAGGTCTAACACATCTTCCTGTCTGTTCCTCCTAAAAACAAGCCCTTCCTCTTCCCCGGCTTCCTGCCCTGACTTCTCGCCTTGGTCTTGCAGCCTTTCCGCCTGCTGCCGCTGCCGAACCCGTTCGATCCACTCCTCATCCTCCCGCCTTTCCCTCAGGCAGCGTTTGATGTCTGTTTTGTAAATATAGAAATTGTCACTGGTTTTTAGAATGTGGTATTTCCGCTTCACCACTTCCTCCACATAACCCTCTAAATGTTCCTTTAACAAATCATTGTAGGATTTCTGGTTTAACAGGCGTTCAAAAAACTTGTCCATATTATGCAGCATATCCTGCAGGGCTTTGTTTAATTTCCTGGTATTGACCAGTGCGGTTTTTAACATGGAAAGATTCATCCGGCTGTCATTTTTAAAGGAAAACAGCGTCGCATAGACATTCTGAATATAGATTTCCGTATCGTCAAGGGGATGGCTTGCTAACTGTTCAAAGGCCTCTATCATCACTGCCGCATAATCCGGGATGACAATGTTTGTGGTCATGGTGGTATAATCCTCGATTTTCCGCAGCCACTTTGATTGCAGCAGCCAGTTTAAAATGCGCCCCGGCAAAGTCTCTTTCAGCGATTCCTCGGTTTCATTTTCTTCCTGTTCAAAAGCGTAGCGGCGTGCCGCACACATTTCACTTAAAATCTGCACACACGCCTCTCTGCTCAAAAAATAATTGTTATACTGATATTCATCGTTGATGGTCAAAAGCGCTTCCATATAGACGTCCCGGTTGACGGAACGAAATAACCCCCAGAAAGCGTCAGGGATGTCATAACGTAATTTCAAGGTGTCTCCTCTTTCTTTGCAATCTTACTCCGCTTTGGAATCCTTTAACATATCCATTTTCATCTGATAATAAGAGAGACTCATATCCAGATAGTGGACATGGGGATTCTCAAAACGCTGTTCCTCCTCCCAGATCTCATTGGCGAGCTGCCGCTCTACAAAGTCCCGGATACTCTGAAGGGATTCCTTTTCTGCAATGCGTTTTCCATTCTTTACGACCTGCTGCTGCAATTTTACGGCAGTGCAGTTTTCAAAATAGCGATGTTTCCACGGCTTCGCCGGGTCTGCATAGCGGTAAGGTGCGGACATATCCACCGTTTCCCCCGCCTTCACAATCAAATCCGCAATGGAATGGCCTGTCTCGTCATAGATCCGGTAGAGATCCTTCAAGCCCGGATTCGTAATTTTCTCCACGTTTTCAGATACTTTGATGCGGGGTGCAAAGACTCCATTTTCCTCCACCGCCGCGATTTTATAGACAGCGCCGAATACCGGGTCGGATTTTGCTGTAATCAGCCGCTCGCCCACGCCAAAGCTGTCGATTTTGCCTCCCTGCTGCAAAATGGAAGTAATGGTGTATTCATCCAGACTGTTGGATACGATAATCTTGCAGTCCTCCAACCCTGCCGCATCTAAGGTTTTCCTGATTTTTTTGGAAAGGTAGGCAAGGTCGCCGCTGTCGATTCGGATGCCTTTCAACCGCTTGCCCATCGGCTCCAGGACTTCTTTTGCCACCCGGATCGCATTGGGGACGCCGGAGCCGATTACATCATAGGTGTCCACTAGCAGTACGGTGCCGTCCGGATAATTCTCTGCGTAATGTTTGAACGCCTCATACTCATCCTTATAGTACATCACCCAGCTGTGCGCCATCGTGCCGCTGACCGGAATGCTAAACAACTGCCCTGCCAGCACCGTGGCAGTCGATGTGGCGCCGCCGATGTAGGCCGCCCTTGCCCCATATACCGCCGCATCCATATTGTGGGCGCGCCTCGCCCCGAAATCCGAGACAGCCCGTCCCTCGGCAGCGCTCACAATCCTTCTGGTTTTTGTGGCAATCAAAGATTGATGATTCACCTGGGCCAACAACGCCGTCTCAATCAGCTGCGCATCAATCAAAGGCGCCACCACTGTGATAATCGGCTCATTGGGATACATGATGGTTCCCTCACGGAACGCATAGACATCCCCCTGAAACCGGAAATTTTCGAGGTATTCCAAAAAGCCCTCCGTAAACATATTTAAAGAACGGAAATAGGCAATATCCTCCCTGTCAAAATGCAGGTTTTCAATATACTCCAAAATCTGCTCTAGCCCCGCAAAGATGGCAAAACCGCCCCCATCGGGATTACAGCGGTAAAATACGTCGAACGCCACCCTCACATCCTTGTTCTGGTCATTAAAATAGCCGTTCGCCATGGTCATCTCATAAAGATCCATCATCATGGTCAGGTTTCTCTGCTCGCTCTGCTTCATTTTCAACGTTCCTCCTGTATCGAATCCTTATCAAACCAAAGGTCTTATCTTCTTAACTCGGATAATAATTCCGCCTTGCGGGTCCCCGCTAACAGCGCTTCGTTATATCGGAAATAGCGTTCGCATCCGTGCTCCGCGAAAAACAGGGCGGAAGCCGTCCCTAACGTCAGCTCTGTCACAAATACCACCATTTCCTCCCGCTGCTCAAAAGCCTGTTCCATAAAGTCAAAGGCGTGCTCCACCGCCTCTTTCGTCTTTTGCTCTAGCTCTTCTAACTGATTTCTCTCCCGGTCAAATCCTGCCTTTGCAAGTGCAAATACGTCCGCCTTTGCAAAATTGCCCTCTCCCCCGGAAGCGCCGTCCCCCTCAACCAACTCTGCATGGGGCATATGTTCCCGCAGGGCTTTTAAGAGCGTTTCCTTTTCAAAGGCTTCCTCCCTGGTATAAAATCCGCCCTGCTTATCCTGTAAAAAACGGTTTTCTTCCTCTTGTAACTGCTGCTCATAACATTCAATGGGATCCCTGCAGGTATCCAAAGCCGCGCGGTATGTTTTGAGGAATTGATACCAGCTGTCCACTTTGGTTTTCTGCTTTCTGACCTGCTCAAACATCCCCTTCAGTCCGTCTGACAGCAAGTTTACCACAGAAAGCCGCTCGTCAAACGCTGCCTGGAAGATTCTCTGGTAAACCTGCGGCTTGACTTTGCCGGCAAGGATCTCGCCAATGCCGTAATCGTCCCGGTATTTCCGGTACAAATCAAAGTATGCCGCCGCATCCTCCGCCACGTCTTTGTGGCGGAGAAATTCATGCACCACCGACTCATCCACGGGAATCCCCAGCTCTTCATAAGTCCCCATCAGGCTGCTTAAATCCTCCCAGCCCCTCGCCGTCACAAACTGCAGTCCGTCCACATCCGCTTCCACCCGGTAGAAGTTTTTCGGGCGCAGCTCCAGATAACTCAGGATGGCGCCATGGATTCGGCGTTCCTTCGCGTACTCTTTCCATACTTTCACATCCGCTTCCACATCGAGATAGCGGACGCGGTCCAGCGTTAC
>CANQUZ010000229.1 GCA_947627165.1 uncultured Roseburia sp. | reverse complement strand
GCTCATAAGCAGTCTCGTATGCTCATTCATGCAAGCATGATTCGTCTACGAGACTGCTTATGGCTGAACTGTTACGCACGCAAAAATAAAATCGCCAAACGATGTTGACAAATAGTTGGGATATGTTACAATAAATAAAGTTTCAGAATGGATATCATTTATGAAAAAGACTGTGACAAGGAGTAGTAAGAGCGGATACGTTTCAGAGAGCTGCCGGCAGGTGCGAGGCAGTACGGTAAAGTTCCCAACTCGCCTTTGAGTCCTTTGATGGAAACATCTGGCTACGGATGCGGGTAAATCAAAGCGTGTCATTCGCGTTAAGAATCAAGAGTGCGTATTTGCAATACGAAACAGAGTGGTACCACGGAGTAGATAAGCTTCGTCTCTCATCAGGAGACGGAGTTTTTTGTTTATCGGGAAAGCTTGCCGCACGAAAATGTGGGGCCTCCCCTCCCGCCAGAGAAAGTGCCACCGGTATAGGCATACGCGCCACCATAAAAATAAGAGGAGAAAAATGAAATGTCAGAACTTTACAATCACAAGGTCGTTGAAAAAAAATGGCAGAAAATCTGGGATGACAACAAGGCTTTCGCCGCAACGGACGATTACAGCAAACCCAAATATTATGCCCTGGTAGAATTTCCGTATCCTTCCGGGCAGGGGCTCCATGTAGGCCACCCAAGACCTTACACCGCCTTAGACATTGTTGCGAGAAAGAGGAGAATGCAGGGCTATAATGTCCTCTATCCCATGGGATGGGACGCCTTTGGACTTCCTACCGAAAATTATGCTATCAAGAACAAAATCCATCCGAAAATTGTAACGGAAAACAATGTGAAGCGTTTCAAAGACCAGCTTCATTCCCTGGGATACTCCTTTGACTGGGACAGGGAGATTAATACGACAGATCCAGGCTACTACAAATGGACTCAATGGATTTTCCTGAAATTATTCAAGGCGGGCCTGGCGTACAAAAAAGAGATGCCGATTAACTGGTGTACCTCCTGTAAGGTCGGCCTTGCCAACGAGGAAGTGGTCAACGGCGTCTGTGAGCGCTGCGGTTCCCCTGTCGTGCGCAAGGTAAAGAGCGAGTGGATGTTAAAAATCACCGACTATGCAGAGAAATTAATTGAGGGATTGCAGGAGGTGGATTATATTGAGCGCGTGAAGCTTTCCCAGATCAACTGGATTGGAAAATCCCTGGGGGCAGAGGTGGACTTTTCCATTGCAGGAAAGGAAGACAAACTCAGAGTCTACACAACCCGCTGTGATACCTTGTTTGGGGCGACTTACATGGTAGTCTCACCGGAGCATCCGCTGATTGACAAATACAAAGGGGAGCTGAAAAACTGGGATGCCATTGAAGCCTACCGGGAAGAGGCGGCAAAGAAATCTGACTTTGAGCGTGCGGAGCTGGCAAAAGATAAGACCGGAGTCCTGTTAGACGGATTAAAGGCAGTCAATCCGGTGAATGGCAAAGAGATTCCCATCTGGATTTCCGATTATGTCTTAATGTCCTATGGAACAGGCGCGATTATGGCAGTTCCCGCCCATGACGAGAGAGACTGGGAATTTGCGAAAAAATTCAATCTTCCCTTGGTTCAGGTCGTGGCAAAGAACGGCGAAGAGGTGGATATTCAGGCGGCGGCGTTTACCGATGTGGCTTCCGGGGTGTTAATCAATTCGGAGTTCTTAAATGGGCTGGAAGTAAAAGACGCTAAAGCCAAAATGATTGAATTTTTGGAGGAGAAGGGCATCGGCACGGCCAAAACCAACTATAAATTACGAGACTGGGTATTTTCCCGCCAGCGTTACTGGGGAGAGCCAATTCCAATCGTAGAATGCGAGAAATGCGGGTTTGTGCCCTTAGATGAGAGCGAGCTGCCCTTAATGCTGCCGGAGGTGGAGAGTTATATGCCGACGGACAATGGGGAATCCCCCTTGGCGGCAATGACGGACTGGGTGAATACCACTTGCCCTTGCTGCAAAGGCCCCGCAAAGAGAGAGACGGACACCATGCCTCAGTGGGCGGGTTCTTCCTGGTATTTCTTAAGATATACAGATCCGCATAACGAGGAAGCCTTGGCAAGCCCGGAAGCGTTGAACTACTGGATGCCGGTGGACTGGTACAATGGGGGGATGGAGCATACCACCCTGCATTTGCTGTATTCGAGATTTTGGCATAAATTCCTTTACGATCAAAAAGTAGTTCCATGTCCGGAGCCCTACCAGAAGAGGACGTCCCACGGCATGATTCTGGGGGAGAACGGTGAGAAGATGTCAAAATCCAGAGGAAACGTCGTCAACCCGGATGATATCGTAAGGGACTACGGTGCGGACACCTTAAGAACCTATGAAATGTTTATCGGAGCCTTTGATTTAAGCGCGTCCTGGTCGGAAGACGGGGTGAAAGGCTGCCGCCGTTTCTTAGAGCGCGTGTGGAAACTGCAGGATATGATGACGCCGGACGAGGGATATTCCTCCGATTTGGAGACGAAAATCCACCAGACCATCAAAAAGGTCAGCAGCGATTATGAGAATTTGAAATATAATACGGCAATCGCTGCCATGATGGCATTGATTAACGAGTTTTATAAGAAAAACGCCGTCACAAAAGGAGAATACCGCACACTGCTGGTTCTGTTAAATCCGGTAGCGCCCCATATCACAGAGGAGTTATGGGAAATCATCGGCGGCGAGGGCCACATTTATCAGCAGGCATGGCCGGAATACGATGAGGCGAAGACGGTAGAGAACACGGTGGAAATTGCAGTTCAGATCAATGGAAAAATGAAAGGGACATTGGCAATCGCAAAAGATGAGGCAAAGGATGAGGTCATTGCAAAAGCGAAAGAAGTCATTGCGGATAAGCTCACCGGAACCATTGTAAAAGAGATTTATGTTCCGGGAAGAATTGTCAATCTTGTGATGAAATAAGATGGAAAAAGGGACAAAATTATTAGAAGGTCCCATCTGGAAGGGGATTGTATCATTTGCAATCCCCCTCTTTTTGGGGAATTTATTTCAACAACTTTATAATGCGGCGGATTCTTTGATTGTAGGAAATTTTCTTGGAAGCAATGCGCTTGGCGCAGTCAGCTCTTCCGGCAGCCTGATTTTTCTGATGGTGGGCTTCTTCAACGGGATTGCCATGGGAGCCGGCGTCGTGATTTCAAAGTATTACGGGGCAAAAGAGTATGAAAAGTTAAAGATGGCGGTCCATACGGATCTGGCGTTTGGAATTGCGGCGGGGCTGCTTTTGACGATTCTGGGCGTGGCGCTGGCACCCCGGATTTTAATGCTGATGGGAACACCTGCGGAGATACTGCCGAAGTCTGTGGCTTATTTCCGGGTTTATTTTTCCGGTTCCATTGCCTTTGTGATGTATAACATTGTGATGGGGATTTTACAGGCGGTGGGAGACAGCAGGCATCCCCTTTACTACCTGATTTTTTCCTCTGTCCTCAATGTCTTGCTGGATGTTGTCTTAGTGGGGGGATTTCATTTGGATGTGGGGGCCGCCGCCTTTGCCACTGTGGTTTCGCAGGCGGCAAGTGCCCTGTTGTGCTTTCTTAGGCTGGTCAGATCCCAGGATGTCTACCAGGTGCAGCCCAAACAGATTCGGTTCCATCCGGGGATGCTG
>CANQUZ010000228.1 GCA_947627165.1 uncultured Roseburia sp. | reverse complement strand
CCGGAAAACTCAAAAATGTGCTGGCGACCTACGATGAAGCCGAGGATTTGATTAATATCGGGGCTTACAAAAGCGGAACAAATCGGGAGATTGATTATGCCATTCAGAAAATACAGGCGGTCAACCAGTTCCTGATGCAGAGGACCGACGAAAAATTTGCCTTTGAGGAAGAAATCCAGATGCTTAGAACGTTATTTGAATCCTGAAAGAGGATGGTGTTATGGCAAAGTTTGTGTACCGGATGCAGAATATATTGAACATCAAAGAAAAGATTGAGAATCAGGAAAAAATCGCATACGGGATGGCAAATGCGAAGCTTGCAGAGGAACAGGACAAATTGCAGGCAATCCTGGTGCGGAGAGCCGACTATGAGGCAAAGTCGAGAGAGCTTGTTTCAGGCAGCATTAAAATCCGGGACATCAAAGAATGCAAGCGGGCAATCGACATCATGAAAACCCAGCAGAGGAGCCAGATGATGTATGTCCATGCGGCGGAGCGCAATGTCGCGGCCGCCAGGGAGCGGCTAAACGCCGCCATGGTAGAGCGGAAAACCCAGGAAATCCTCAGGGAAAAAGCCTTTGAGGCGTTTAAAGAGGAACTCAAGCACGAAGAGGCAAGAGAAATTGACGAATTAGTGAGCTATCATTATCATGAAGAAAGCGAACAAGAGAGTTAGGACGGTGAAACAATGGCAGAAGAAAATGAAGAAGTCGTTGTAGATAAAAAAGAGGCGAAAAAACTGGAGAAAGCCCGGCGAAAAGAGGAAAAGAAAAGAGCGAAGCAAGAGAGGGAACAGTCAGACGATCTGGAAATGGATGGGGAAACCATCGGCGGGAAAATTGCCGTTTTTTTTGTGACCATCATAATCATTCTTGTCTGGCTGGTCATCTTTGGCCTCTTGATTAAGTGGGACGTGGGCGGTTTTGGTTCCGGGGTGTTAGCCCCCGTATTGAAAAACGTGCCTTACGTCAATAAAATCCTGCCGGATTCGGCGGCAGAGGAGCTGTCTACCGAGGACAGCGCTTATGCGTTTGATTCCATGGATGCAGCCGTGGCAAAGATTAAGGAGCTTGAGATTGCCCTCGACCAGGCGTTAAGCAGCACTTCTGAAAATGCGGAGTATGTCGCGCAATTAGAAGCACAGGCTGCCGAACTTCAAAAATACCGGGAAGAGGAGGCGGCATTTGAGGAAGAAAAACAAAGTTTTTATGAAGACGTTGTTTTTTCCGACGTAGCGCCCGATATAGAAGAATATAAGAAATATTACGAGAGTATCGATCCCGCCAATGCGGAAGTGCTCTATAAGCAGGTGGTCACTCAGACGTTAGCGGATGAGGAGATCAAAGATTATGTGAATACCTACTCCGCCATGAAACCAAAAGAGGCGGCGGCGATTTTCGATACAATGACAAACAATCTGAAATTAGTGGCACAGATTTTAGAGAATATGGACGCACAGTCAAGAGCTGATATTCTGGGTAAAATGGATGCTGAAACCGCTGCAAAGGTGACAGAAATCCTAAAGCCTTCAGAATAAATAGTTAAGCCGCGGCAGAAACGCGGCGGAAGAGAAAGGAGGAAAAGACGTGGGCAGCAATGTTTCAAGCGTAGCAGGGATATTTGCGCCGGGAAATACGGCGAATACTGTTACAGGCTCCAAAGAGGAGGACTTAAAAATCCAGTTTGCGGATTTGATGAGCCAGATGGCGTCCAACTTAGGCGGGGCTTCCGATTGCGGAGGAGAGAGCGCATTTGGCGGCAGGGCGCAGGAAAAGGCGGATCTTACGGCAGGCGCGGACAGTTACGATTCTTATCAGTATCGTGACAATCCGATTCAGAAACAGTCAGAGACTGTCAGAACCGTGGAGGATGACAGAGTCAAAGACCAGTTGGAGTCCTATGAAGAGAACGTCAAAGACGTTTTAAAAGAAGAGCTTGGCGTCACGGACGACGAGATTCGGGAGGCGATGGAACAGCTAGGCATTACCGTAATGGATCTCATGAACCCCAATCAGCTGGCAAAATTAGTTGCAGCGCTGACAGGAAGCCAGGATGCAGGGCAGCTATTGTGCAACGGCGATTTCTTAAATGTTTTGAAAGAAGTCGGGGGTTTGACCGAGGGGCTGCTGCAGGAATTAGGACTGACGGCTGAGGAATTAAAGCAGATGTATCAGATGCTAACGGAACAAACCGGTGATATCCCAGCAGAAAATCGGGCTGGCGTGGAGACAGAGGCTGGTAATCCTGGGGCTGTGGAGAACACGGACCTTAGTCAGGAAAATCCGTCAGAACAGGTAAGGACGTTTGTCCAGTCGGAACAACAGGCAGAGGAGGCTGTATCCGCAGTTAAGCGGCAAGGTGCAGAGGAAGCTGCATTGCAGACAGGGGAGGCCGACGGGGAAGAATTTTCGGAAGGCTTCGCCGCAAAGAAAACAGAGGATTCCAAACAGCAGACAGGCGGGGGATTACAGCAGCAGAACCATGCCGGAGAGGCGGCAAATATGCCAATCCATCAGCAGCAGGCTGGAAATATCCAGACAGTGGAGGCTGTGCCGGAATTTGCAAAGCAGCTTGATGTGGAGAACATTATCAAGCAGATTGTGGAGTACACAAAAATCAACGTAAGCAGCGCTCAGACGACTCTGGAGATGCAGTTAAATCCGGAAAACCTTGGGAAAATCTATCTGGAGATAACGGCGAAGCAGGGGAGCGTTTCCGCTCATATTATTGCCCAGAATGAGCTTGTGAAAGAGGCGTTGGAGGCTCAGATCGTGGAATTAAAACAGAATCTGAATCAGGCAGGCGTAAAAGTGGATGCCGTTGAAGTTGCGGTGGGAAGCCATGAGTTTGAAAGAAATCTGGAGCAGAATGGGAAACAGGAGGAACGCCAGGCGGAAGAGAGAGAAAAAGCCACCGGAAAACTGCGAAGACTTCATGCAGACGAGTTAGGCGAGCTTGCGGGATTGATGACGGAGGAAGAAGCACTTGTGGCGCAGATGATGGCGGATCAGGGCAACTCCATTGATTATACCGCCTAAAAAACCATACCAAAACAGGAAAGGAGATACCTATGGCAATTATAACACCAGTTGAAAATGGAAAAGTGGTGGGGGATGACAATACGGCTGCGGCGCGCAAAGAGACTCCCAGCAACGAGATGGGATATGACCAGTTTTTGCAGTTGTTGTGCGCAGAGATGCAGTATCAGGATCCACTGGAACCTACCAACAATACGGAATATGTAGCGCAGTTAGCGACGTTCTCCCAGATGGAGGCGATGTTAGCGGTGCAGAGCACGGTAGAGAGCAGCAATGCCAACGCCTTAGTAGGGCAGTATGTCATGATTAAATCTACTTCTTCTACGGGCATTACTTCATATACAGAAGGATTTGTGGATTTCGTCCAGAAAGAAAACGGGGAGCAGATGGTATCGGTGAACGGGACGCTTTATTCCCTGTCTGATATTTACCAGGTGGCAGACCCGGAATATGTGGAAGCAACCGCCGTCGCAAACGCTTTTTCTACGCAGGTTGCAAAACTTCCGGATCCGGTGCGGGTCACGATGGCAGATTTGACGGACATAGAGAATTTAATCAAAGTATACGAATCGATGTCAGGATACCAGCGTTCTTATATTACCGAAGA
>CANQUZ010000227.1 GCA_947627165.1 uncultured Roseburia sp. | reverse complement strand
CATAAGCAGTCTCGTATGCTCATTCATGCAAGCATGATTCGCCTACGAGACTGCTTATGGCTGAACTGTTACAAATATCGGGCATCCCCATCAGTTACTTCCGCCTATTTTCCCCTTAGAGCGCCCAAGGAGAAACGGCATCTTTTGGTTGACAAACTCGACCACACCATATTCAAACACGACCAGATGAAATAAAATCCCCATGCATTCCAGATAATATTTCAAGCACACTTCCTGAGACAATGACATAACTTTCGCCCAGCCATTTACCATAATGCTTTTAAATCCCAACGTTCCATGCGTCGCCATCAAAATCAGGGAATTGCGGCCGCACCAGGTAAGGATTGGAAACGGATAATATTGTTCCAAACTTTCTAAAACAAAGATGAGCCCAACAGAATTTATCAGAGCACAAAAGAAAAAACAAATCGGATGTTCACCAAAGTTCATATTATTGTAGTCCAGACTTCCTCTGTTAAATCCGGAAAAGAATATTCCCACAAAAATCAGCAAGACGCCTGCAGCCAGACGCCCTCTCCCCGTGGGAAATCTCTTCCTCAATTCACACAAAAGATACCCGCACCCAATAAACAGAAAGCCGACAACCCCTTTCGTCACCGCAAGCACAGGCCTCTGCACTATTTGATAACAGAAAGTGCCAACATACTCCTCAAACACCGCAAGCAGGGGAGACGTCCAAACATATACTGCGGACGCGGCAATTACGGCCAATATTTTCCCTGCAATGCGGGCACGCATGACAAAAAAGAATAAAATTTCCGCAATAAAAATTGCCGGCAAAAACCATAAAGCGCTAATTCCCCGGAAAGAAAACGTGTCTAACAAATCTGCCAGAAGCTGCCGCAGCATACCATCTGCGCCTTTCCCCTGAAAGGCGGCGCGTACCATCCGGTACAAAATGACAATTCCGCTAAAATATAAATAAGGAAGAAGCATCGCCCTTACCCTTTTTACGGAAAACTTCCCAAACGGCACAGTCGAAACTTCTTCTTTATAACAAATCAAAAAACCTGCAACAATAAAAAAAATTGGTAATTTAAAAGTGCTTATCCACCGATCCACCGGATTGCCAAGCGACGTAATATGACCAAACATCACAGCCAAAATGCCGACGCCCTTTGCAGCATCCAGAAACAGAAACCGTCCATTTTGCTGTCTATTCATTCTTATGTCCCTCATTTGCTTACTTCAAACTGATTCTGTTTGTCAATCAGTTTCCTAAGGCTCTGCTGCTCTTCGCTGCTGATTAAGTTTTGGACATCTAATATGGTAATCAGCTCCTTGTCTTTTGATGCGATGTCATTAAAGCAGTTCTGAGTGGCATTGATGATCTCCGGCATAGGATTAATTTCCCGATCCGGCACTTCTATGATTTCTTTCACCCGCTCCACTTCCAATCCGACTTTCATGTTCCTCACACTGGCCACAATGACATTCTGAATCTTGTCCTGCGGATAACCAAACCGGGAGGCAAGGCTGTAAATCGGTATGATTGTGCCGTGCAATTTTATGATTCCTTTGATATGGGAAGGCGTTTCCGGCACCTCAAATACGCTCATTTTCGTCTCAATGGATTCCACATCTTTTACAGGTATTCCAAAACAGATTCCGTTCATCAGGAAAGTTAACAGCTGCATATTCCCCGCTCCTTTTCTATCTAAAAGCTGACTCTTGAGACTATATTATCATTTATCCATACATTCCGCAAGAATAACTTGAAAAAGCGTATTTTCATGGTAACAATTCAGCCATAGGCAGTCTCGTAGGCGAATCATGCTTGCATGAATGAGCATACGAGACTGCTTATGGCTGAACTGTTACTTTTCATGAAAATTATATTATTCTAAAAATATGCTTTTCATTCTTGGGCAAAAATTTTATCTAAAAACAGCCGTCAGAAAAACAAACCGCACCGCTCTCCATACCAGGATGCAGGAAATGCTCCCATTAGCGTTTTCCTGAAAAATACACATGGATTTCACCGACGCTCCCATCTATCGAGACACGATTCTGACCGCCTGTTCTGCCGATGTAATCATCCAGGTCCTCTCCGTCAATGGTAACGGAACCGATGCCTTTTTCAATATCCAGATCATATTCCTCTTTGCTGCCGATTAACGTCAGGTTTGATTCGCCAACTCCTAAGTCAAGCTTGTTATTGCCGGACAACGCCACCGTGAGATTGATCTCGCCAACCCCCATATCCAAATCGAGGTTCTTTAGGGAACCGCCATGGATGGCAATGCTTCCAGCCCCGCCGTCAATCACGGCGCGCTTTGTGGCCTGCAGGTTTTCTATCTCTGCCTCCCCGGCGCCAAGTTCAAAGGTCAGCTCATCCGCAGACAGCGTATCTACCGTCAGGGTGCCCGCCCCTGTTTCGATATCGGCTTCTTCCAACACTGTATGTTCCGGGAGATAAAGTTTGAGTGTCCCTCCTTTGTGTGTGGAAAATCCCCGATCCTCTTTTAGAATAAGAACTCCGTCTTTTTCCTTGACATTCAAATCATTGAGATTGCTTTCCACAGAAAACCGCTCCCCTTGTGTTATGGTAACGTCAGCAGCGCTGATATCAATATCAAGCGCTGTAATATCCGGGGATACGGTGTAAGTCGTAGCTTTTTCGGCAGCGCTGTCCTTCTCCCAGAATACATCGAATAATCCGAATAAGCTTAATATCCCTCCGATGATGTTGACAATAAGATACACTGCAAATGCCATGGCTAAGTATTTTATGATTTTCTGAAATGTTGTCATTTTATCTCCACTCCCCCGAACACACCGACGCCGCTGACATAAAGCGTATAGGTTCCTTCCCTCCGGGCAGTTTTGTTGGACACGCTGCCGAAAATACAGGTCGAGCTGACCTTCACATTGACATTGTCAGGCACTAAGATATCAACGCTTCCAAAGATAGCTGACGCCTCGATTGCGCAGTCTTGATGGATGACTGCCTTTCTGAGATCGCACTTCACGCCGCCAAATACAGCCGTCAGTTCGGCGCCCTCAAATACCTCGCCATCGTAATTGAGCGTGTTTCCGGAAAAAATGGCGCATCCATCTCCTGTTTTTCCGCCATTTACTTTCACCTTCACAAGAAGATCATTTGCCCGGTTTCCAAACAGCCCCGTCCATACCATTTTTAGTCCAAGCAGTATGATGACAGCGGGAACGAGCAATTTCCAAATCATGGAGAAACTTAAAATATCCTGGCAGCACAGCAGCAGGAATACGCCGATTGCAAGGCCAATGAAGTTTCCCATTTTATCTCTCTCCGAAAACAGCCCGACTGCGCAGGGGATGATGATAAATAACGTCCACCAACCGTCAAAAAACACATCGACGTCCGTGATATTTAAGGCATTCAGCGCAAACAGCACGCCTGCAATAATCAGCACCAGCCCCCAAACTACTTTATCAATCTTTTTCATATTTCACCCTTTTCCTCCTTCTGCATTTTTCATGATGGTTTCCTATGCCATTCGCTTCACATGATAACATAACTGAAAAGAAATGCAAAGGCAGATTTGACAATTTGCGGACATCTCTGCAAATTCAGTAACAGTTCAGTCCACGCCATTCGCAATCCCGCCCTACGTGCTTCAAAATTGCTCATGAACGGGCGTTCTGCTCATAAGCAGTCTCGTATGCTCATTCATGCAAGCAT
>CANQUZ010000226.1 GCA_947627165.1 uncultured Roseburia sp. | reverse complement strand
CGAATTAGAGCGTCAGGTAGGCCCCCTGGAGAAACAGGCGGAAAAGGCGCGGATTTATTTAAAGAAAAAGGAAGAGCTCAAAACGTATGACGTGAATCTGTTCCTCATGGAAACAGCGCATATCGAGGGGCAGCTTAAGGAAGTGGAGGCAAACTGCAGGATTGCCGACGAACAGTTAGGAGAGGCGAACGCTTCCTATGAAAATGTGAAAACGGAATATGAACAGATGGAACAGGACATGGAGCGGATGGAAGAACGCGTCGCGTCGCTCCGGGAACGCCTCAACCAATCCACCGTATTGAAGGGGAAATTAGAAGGGGAGATTAATGTCTTAAACGAGCAGATACGCGCTTCGGAAATGACCGGGGAACATCTGCAGAGCCGCCTTTCTTCCATCGACAGAGAGCGGGAAGAGCGTGCCGAGGCGAAAAGAGGCTATGAGGGGCAGAGAGCCGAGGCGGAGCGGCAGTTAGCGGCGATTGGCGCAAGAAAGGCTAAAGCACAGGAAGAATTAGGGGCCTTGCAGGCGGAGATTGCCAGATGCACCGAGGGGATGGAGCGGGGAAAAAGCGAGATTATCGAACTTTTGAACAATAAAGCTTCCATCAAAGCGAGGCAGCAGCGGTATGACACCATGTTAGAGCAGGTCAACATCCGCAAAGCGCAGCTGACCCAGAGGCTCCTTGCCAGAAAGTCCGAAGAGGCAGATTTGGAAACGGTATTAGAGGATTTCCAAAGGAAGCTGGACGCCGTCAATGCCGAGATTTCAACATTGAAACAGGCAGCGTCCGACATGGAGGAGAAAGGCAGGGAGTGGAATCGCAAAGCGTCGGATACCAACCGGAAACTAGAGCAGGATACGGCACGATTCCACAAAGAACAGTCCAGGTTAGAATCCTTAAAAAACATCGCGGAACGCTATGACGGTTACGGAAACAGCATCCGCCGCGTCATGGAGCAGAAGGCTTCCAACAAAGGGTTGATTGGCGTTGTGTCGGATTTGATTCAGGTGGAGAAACAATACGAGACTGCCATTGAGACGGCGTTAGGCGGCAGCATCCAAAACATCGTCACAGAAGATGAAGGCACCGCAAAGAAAATGATTGCCTATTTAAAGGAAAACCGGTTTGGGCGCGCCACGTTCCTTCCCCTCACCAGCGTAAACGGAAGGGGAAACTTTAGGACTATGGAGGCGCTAAAGGAGCCGGGGGTATTGGGGCTTGCCAACACATTGGTAAAGACAGACAAACGGTATGAAGGCGTGATAGCTTATCTCTTAGGCAGGGTCATTGTGGCAAAGCACATTGATGATGCGGTAGCTTTGGCTAAAAAATATCATTACTCCCTCCATATCGTGACGTTGGAGGGAGAATCCTTAAGCCCCGGCGGTTCCATGACAGGAGGCGCTTTCCGCAACAGTAGCAATCTTTTGGCAAGGAAGAGGGAGATTGAAGAGCTTGAGGGAAACGTGTCGGATTTAAGGGCGGAGATTCAGAAAGAAAGAGCGCGCTTAGAGGAAATCCGGACGGCGCAGGCACTTTTGGCAGAGGATTTGGAGAAAAATAAGGGAAAGCTGCAGGAACAGTATATTTTGCAGAATACGGCAAAGCTCAATGTGGAGCGCGCCCTTGAGCAGAGGAATGAAAGCGAGAGCGTCTTCGCGGGATTGCGGGCGGAAAATCAGGAGTTAGAAAAACAGCTGAAAGAAATCAATGAAAATAAAGAAACCATAGCGTTAGAAATCGAGGCGGCAGATCAGAGGGAGAACGAGATTCAGGAAGAGAACCGGCTGTTCCAGGAACGCCTTGAGCGAAATGCGGCTGGGGAAGAGGCGGCATCAAAGGAAGTTTCCGGCATTTTGATGGAAGAGGCGCAGCTTAGCCAGAGAGTGGAATTTCTGCAGATGAACCTCAAGCGCCTCAGGGAAGAGATGGAACGCTACGGAAAAGAGCGGGAAGAATTGCTGCGGCAGGCGGAGGAGACAAAAAAAGAGGCGGAGAAGAAGCGTCGGGATATCGAGGAGATTCGGAAAACGATGCTTGCCTCCAAGGACAGTTATGCTGATTTTGAGAGGGAGCTCAAAGAGAGCTTAGAGGCAAAAGAAACAATGTCTGCGGCGTACAAAGGGTTTTTCCGGAAGCGGGAAGAAATTTCAAAACAGATTTCTGATTTAGACAAAGAAGTGTTCCGCTTGAACAGCCAGAGGGAAAAGCTGGAAGAGGCAAAAGAAGCCCAGAGCAATTATATGTGGGAGGAATATGAATTGACGTTCCATGCCGCCATGAAATTGCGGAATGAGGAATACCAGGATCTTCCTGCCATCAGGAAATTAATTGCAGGCGTCAGAGAGGACATCCGGACATTGGGAGACGTCAATGTCAATGCCATTGATACTTACAAAGAAGTTTCTGAGCGTTATGAATTTTTAAAGGCGCAGCATGACGATTTGGTGGAAGCGGAGAAGAACCTGATTGAGATTATCGAAGAGTTAGACGCCGGGATGCGCAGGCAGTTCCTGGAGAAATTCGCGGAAATCCGGAGGGAATTTGACCATGTGTTCAAAGAATTGTTCGGGGGAGGCAAGGGGACTCTGGAATTGGTGGAGGATGAGGATATCTTAGAGTGCGGCATCCGTATCATAGCCCAGCCTCCGGGGAAAAAATTACAGAACATGATGCAGATGTCCGGTGGGGAGAAATCCCTGACTGCCATCGCGCTGCTCTTTGCCATCCAGAATCTGAAACCGTCGCCGTTTTGCCTGTTAGACGAGATAGAGGCGGCGTTAGACGATTCGAACGTAGGGCGTTTTGCAAAATATTTACATAAACTGACGAAAAATACGCAATTTATCGTCATCACGCACAGGCGCGGGACGATGGCGGCGGCAGACCGGCTGTACGGCATTACCATGCAGGAGAAAGGCGTCTCCACGCTGGTATCCGTCAACCTGATTGAGGAAGATTTAGATAAGTAGGAACAAGTGTGAGCAGGAAAGGGGCATTTTGATATGAGTGAGGAAAAAAAAGGTTTTTGGAGCCGCCTGGTTTCGGGATTGAGCAAAACGAGGGACAACATCGTTTCCGGGATTGACTCTATCTTTAGCGGATTTTCCAGCATTGATGATGATTTTTATGAGGAAATCGAAGAAATCCTCATCATGGGGGATATCGGCGTAAACGCCACAGAGGCAATCATTGAGAATTTAAAGCAAAAGGTAAAAGAAAAGAAAATAAAAGATCCGGCGGAATGTAAGGAACTGCTGATTAATAGTATTAAGGAGCAGATGAACGTAGGGGAGACGGCATACCGGTTTGAGAACGAAACATCTGTCGTTTTAATCATCGGGGTCAACGGGGTAGGGAAAACCACTTCCGTTGGGAAGCTGGCCGGAAAGCTCAAAGAACAGGGGAAGAAAGTGGTCATAGCGGCGGCGGATACGTTTCGCGCGGCAGCGGGAAACCAGCTGTTAGAGTGGGCGAAGCGGGCGAATGCGGAGATGATTGGCGGGCAGGAAGGCGCTGATCCGGCGGCAGTCGTATATGACGCCGTGGCGGCGGCAAAGGCGCGGAAGGCAGACGTATTGCTCTGCGACACGGCAGGAAGGCTTCACAATAAGAAAAACCTGATGGAAGAGCTTCGAAAAATCAACCGGATTTTAGAAAAAGAATATCCCGACGCCTACCGGGA
>CANQUZ010000225.1 GCA_947627165.1 uncultured Roseburia sp. | reverse complement strand
CAAATCCACGCGCAAAGCATTGATTGCGTCCTCCCAGGCGTCAATCCTCTGGATCTCATCAAAAAATAAATACATCCGCCTGCCCGGTACGATTTGTGTTTTTACATAAGCGTAGATATCATCCGAAGTCATTTTCCGAAAATCATTCGATTCAAAGTTCATCTCAACAATTTGTTCCGGTTGAATGCCTGACTCCGTTAAATGGGCTGCCATCAGCTTCAAAAGGCTTGATTTCCCGCAGCGTCTTATCCCGGTAATGACTTTTACGGGTTCGGTATCCTGAAAGCCAATCAGCTTATGGATGTAAAGATCCCTTTTTTTTAGTTTATGCGATTCTATCATTGTGCGTCCCTCCTGTTGCCTCTATTATAGCACAAACAAGCAAAAATAATGAATTATCTGCACTCAAGTGCATAAACTCTGATATATTATAGTGCTGTATTCATACTTTTATGGAGCATATCAAGCGCCGCCGCCAGCTCCTGCATCTGGTACTGCCCCGGCGCACTGCATTTCCGGTGTGCCCCAAAAGTGACGCAGGAACCAAACACCTCGCCACAGAGTCTGCTGATACTGCCCAACCCGCCCATGGACATGGTAATCACCGGCGTTTCCGGATGCTCTCTTTTGAAGTTTTCCGTTACCTCCAAAAGATTTAAGACATCTCTGGCGGTCTCCGGCATTACAGCCAGTTTCACAATATCGGCACCGCCGGCACGCATACTTTCTAAGAGCATTTTCATCTTTTCCGGCGCAGGCGTCTTCTGAAAATCATGGTGGGAGGCAATCACTTTCACCCCCATCTCCTGCAGCCGCACGATATGGGGATTGGGGTTTTCTTCCCGGAAATATTCCAGGTCTACCAAATCCACACACCCTAACTCTGCCGCAAGAAAATGCAGGCGTCTTAACAGACCGCTGTCGATTTCTGCCTCACCCCCCTGGCTTTTTGTGCGGAAGGTGTACAAAAATAATTTTTCCTTCACCATCGGCTCCACTGCCTTTAGCACATCTCTCACAGCGTTTTCATCAAAAAAATGTTCAAAGGCGTCCGCCCGCCATTCCATCATATCTGCCGCGCTCTGAGACAAGGATTCTATCTCTGAAATGATCGCCTCTTTTTCCGTCTCCATCACCGGAACACAGATGAGCGGTTTTCCGGTTCCAATTTCTCTGTTTTTTACTATCAACTGTTTCATTGCTCTCCCTCTTTATTTTCGTAATAGTTCTGTTCATAAGCAGTCCCGTATGCTCATTCATGCAAGCATGATTCGCCTACGAGGCTGCTTATGGCTGAACTGTTACTTATTTTCCTGTTGTATTTTTAACCTCTTAGGCACTTAAAACCATTATAATGCAAATGCTTTCCGGTTGCAAATATTTGACAACCACATGGATATCCTTTAATATAGTTTATCAGATACCAAAACGCAATACTGCGTAGAAATGAGGAGATTTTATGAGCTTTACTTATTTAAAACAACTGCCTTCCCCGGAAGAGATCAAACAGGACTACCCTCTTTCCCCGGAATTACAGTCATTGAAACAAGAACGGGACCGCATGATTTCCGATGTGATTACCGGAAACGATCAGCGGTTTCTCGTCATCATCGGCCCCTGCTCTGCAGATAATGAAGATTCCGTCTGCGACTATGTCAGCCGCCTGACCTCTCTTCAAGAAAAGACAGCAGACAAGCTGATTATCATTCCGCGTATTTATACAAACAAGCCGCGCACCACGGGAGAAGGTTACAAAGGCATCGCCTCCCAGCCAGACCCGGAAAAGGAGCCGGACATGGTGGAGGGCTTAATCGCCATGCGCAAAATGCACCTCCGTGCCATCAAAGAAAGCGGGCTTACCTGCGCTGACGAGATGCTCTACCCGGAAAACTGGGGCTATGTGGAAGATCTGCTTTCCTATGTCGCCATCGGGGCGCGCTCGGTGGAAGATCAGCAGCACCGTCTGACGGTCAGCGGCTTTGACGTAGCCTCCGGCATGAAAAATCCCACCAGCGGCGATTTTTCTGTCATGTTAAATTCCGTTTATGCCGCACAACGCCCCCATCATTTTGTCTATCGCGGTTTTGAGGTGGAAACCAGCGGCAATCCGCTGACCCATGTGGTTCTCCGCGGCGCGGTCAGCAAACACGGAAACAGTACGCAGAATTATCATTACGAGGATTTGATCCGGCTTTGTGAAATGTACGAGAAAATGGATTTGATCAATCCTGCCGCCATCGTGGACGTCAACCATTCTAATTCCGGCAAGAAATTCAAAGAGCAGATTCGCATTGTAAAAGAAGTTCTGCACAACCGCCAGGTATCGGGAGATATCTTCCGGATGGTCAAGGGCGTGATGATTGAAAGCTATATTGAGGAAGGCTGCCAGAAAATCGGCGAACATATTTATGGCAAATCCATTACCGACCCCTGCTTGGGCTGGGCTGATTCGGAACGGTTGATTTACACCATCGCAGAAATGTGTTAAAAAAGCTCATCCGCGCAGGTGAAAAAAAGCTCACCATCGCGGGTGAAAAAAAGCTCACCATCGCGGATGAAAAAAAGCTCACCCACGAGGGTGAGCTTTTAGATAAACCTCCCGAATGCGGTTCTGTCCCATTTGGGAGTATATTTGCGTAGTGGAAATGTCCGAATGGCCGAGCATCTCTTGTACCGATTTCAAGTCCGCCCCATTGCTGACTAAATGGGCGGCGAAGGAATGGCGAAGGGTGTGGGGCGTAATCTCCTTTTTGATGCCCGCTTTTTTGCCATAGGATTTGATTAATTTCCAAAATCCCTGACGGCTCATATCCTGGCCTGTGCAGTTTGTAAACAGCCAGGGGCAGTTCTCGTCCCCAATCAGTTTCGGCCTTCCCTGTTCCATATATTTTTTCAAAGCCTCTAACGACACAGAGCCAAGCGGTATGATCCGCTCCCTGTGCCCATCGCTACAATTCAAATATTCCATCTGCAGATTCAAATCGTT
Source organism: uncultured Roseburia sp. (assembly GCA_947627165.1). Lineage (GTDB taxonomy): Bacteria > Bacillota > Clostridia > Lachnospirales > Lachnospiraceae > Roseburia. The sequence continues at coordinate 707 of CANQUZ010000225.1, read as the reverse complement.
TACTTTTAGGGAAATCAGTTCTGTCACCCGGATTCCCGTTGCATATAAAAGCTCCAGCATTGCCTTGTCGCGCAGTTCTTTTGGGGTGCTGCCGCAAGGCTGATCTAACAACAACGTTACCTCCTCCATAGAAAGGATTTCCGGCATCTTTTTTTCAATTTTCGGGGGCTTTAAATGCTCTGACGGATCTTCCTTTATTCGGCGCGTTTTTTCCATATAATGAAAAAAAGCCTTCGTCGAAACAATGCTTCTGGAAATGGTGGAAGGTTTCTTTCCCGCCTTTTCCAAATACAGCACATAAGAATTTAAGTGCGTAGCCGTCACCGCCCCCACTTCTTCAATCCCCTGGGCCAAAAGATATTCCCCCAATTTCCTTAAGTCGCGCTCGTAAGAAATCTCCGTATTGGAGGAAGACTGTTTCTCGCTATGAAGATATTGTATAAACGTCTGTATGTCCTGTGTCATATGTGTATCTGCTCCGGTTTCCGTTCTTGTCTGCGATGTATTTCCGTGATGTGTTCCACTTAACCTGTCAGGTTAGCTGTACCCCGAAACGAGATACATTCCTATTATAATAACAAGTTTTCAGAAAAGCAATCTGTATTTTCCGCCAAACAGAAATTTTTGTAAAAGTTCAGCCATAAGCAGTCTCGTAGGCGAATCATGCTTGCATGAATGAGCATACGAGACTGCTTATGAGCAGAACG
>CANQUZ010000224.1 GCA_947627165.1 uncultured Roseburia sp. | reverse complement strand
GCGGGAATGTGAAGCCCCGCCTGTCCCATCAAAGTCAGTAAGCCTACGGTTTTTAAAGAAACCGTCTTGCCCCCCGTGTTAGGCCCTGTGACGATTAAAAGCTGGAAATCCTCCCCTAAGCGCACATCAATAGGGACTACTTTTTTGGGATCCAACAGAGGATGGCGGCCTTTTTTGATATGGATGCGCCCCTCGGTATTGAAAAGCGGCGCTGCGCCATTGTATGACTTTGCCAGAGAAGCCTTGGCAAATATAAAATCCAATTCCGTTAAGATCTCATAATCCACCGCAATCTGCTTCGTATAGGCGCCGGTGAGGTTGCTTAGGTTGGCAAGGATTACCTCGATTTCGTCCTGCTCCTTTAGCAAAAGCTCCTTGTATTCGTTATTTAAGTTTACAACCGCCATCGGTTCGATAAAAAGCGTGGAACCGGTGGAAGACTGGTCGTGGATCATGCCGGGAATCTGGGATTTTGCCTCCGCCTTTACCGGCAGGCAGTAGCGGCCGTCCCGCATGGTGATTACCGTATCCTGAAGATAACTCCGAATCGTGGTGTTGTTCATCATGGAAGTTATTTGCGTCCGGATTTTATGGTTCATGTTGCGGAGGGAATTGCGGATGGAGCGGAGGGTAGAGCTGGCGTCGTCCGCAATTTCCTCTTCCGAAAGAATGCAGCGTCGAATTTCCTCTAACAGCGGCGTCAGGGGCTCTATCTGTGCGAAGTATTCTGTCAAAGAATCTGCAGTTTCCTCCTCTTTTTCCAGGCGGGAAAACGCTTTTGCCCGCTTGGCAGCCTCTAACAGGGAGCAAATGCGCAGCAGTTCTATGGCACTGAGGGAAGCGCCGATTTCCAACCGCATCAAGGAGTCGTGGATGTTTTGGACGCCGGAAAAAGAGAGCGTCCCGCTTTTCAGGATGCGGTTTAAGGCGTCTTTTGTCTGCAGTTGCTGCAATTCGATTTCCGCTAAGTCCGTGCCGGGGCGCAGCGTGCGGCAACGCTCCTTGGCGTTGTCGCTAAAAGCATATTCTGCAAGCTGTTCTGTGATTTTATAATATTCTAAGGTTTTTAAAACTTTGTCATTCATATGAAAAAATCCTTTTGTCTTTATCCTGCCGCCGGAGGGCAGCCTAATGTTACCTTAAATTATATCCTATTCAGATAGGGAAGAAAAGCGGGAAATAAAAAAATAGTATTGCATGACCATTCGATTGCAACTATAATGTGTATAGTACGGTTTTCATTAGTTTGAGAGAGGTAAAATCATGCAGGACAAGGAGAAGGGACAGTTTTCTTTTATCAATGAGAAAATAAAAGAAAAGCCGTTGAATAAAAAACGTTTATTGTTTCAGGCGGGCTTTTGCGTGGGAATGGCGGTGATATTCGGATTAGTGGCAGCTCTTGTGTTCACCTATTTCCAGCCCAAATTTCATCAGCTCATGTATCCGGAGCAGGAATCCGTATTTACAATTCCAAGGGACGATGTGCTGGGGGTGGGGTCGCCTGCAGATACGGAAGAGACCGAAACATCGGAAACAAAAACACCGGAAACGGAGACATCGGAGACAGAAACCGGGATGGAAACAGGAACGGAAGCGGAACCTGAGACGGAGACGCAGGCGCCGAGGGAGTTGGAACTGGAAGATTTCCAGAGACTTCAGAATAAATTATACGCTGTGGGGAGAGAGGCAAACAAGTCCATTGTCACGGTGACAGGGGTAAAGAGCAATACAGACTGGTTTCAAAATCCCTATGAAAGCAAAGGGCAGGCTTCCGGCATCATTGTGGCCCAAAGCAGCAGGGAGCTGCTGATTTTAACGGAGCGGAAGGTGATTGCCGGCGCAGAGCAAATCTATGTTACCTTTATCAATGACTCAACGGTGGAAGCCTCTATGAATAAGTATGACGGCAATACGGGGATTGCCATTTTAAGCATACCGGTGGAGCGGATCGGGCAGGACACGCTGGAGGCGATTCAGACCATCATTTTGGGAAATTCCTATGCAATTACCCAGGGGGCGGTGACCATTGCGGTGGGAAGCCCGCTTGGAGCCAACTATTCCATTCTGACCGGGAATATTACTTCCACGACGAACAGCATTTCCACCATTGACAGCAATTACACCGTGTTTACCACGGATATTGTGGGCAGCAGCAACGGAAGCGGCGCGCTGATTAACGCCAAAGGCGAGGTGATTGGCCTGGTGATGCAGGACTACAGCCGGGCGGAAGATCAGAACACGCTGACGGCGATATCCATTTCTGAGATTAAGGCAATCATTGAAATGCTCTCCAACGGCAACGACATTCCCTATATCGGATTAGAATTGTCTACCGTAACGAATGACATTGCCCAGGAATACGAGATTCCGAAAGGCGCCTATATCAAAGGCGTGGAGATGGATTCACCTGCCATGGCAGCGGGCTTACAGAGCGGGGATGTGCTGACCCGGATGGACGGCGAAAGCATTTTTACAGTGGACAGTTATGAGAATAAGCTGCTTGCACTGGCGCCGGGCGACATGGTGGAGATTACCATTGAGCGTCAGGGGACGGAAGGGTATACAGAGATTACCTGTATGGTGGAAGTGAGCGTATTAAACGAAAAATAGAAGTGAGGAAATTATGAAATATATTGAATGCCTTCGAGAAGGCGAGAGAATTAATGAAATTTACCTCTGTAAGGTAAAACAATCAGCCCTGACAAAGGCGGGCAAACCATATGAAAGCCTGATTCTGCAGGATAAGACCGGAACCCTGGATGCAAAAATCTGGGAGCCGGGTTCTGTTGGGATTGATGAATTTGACGCACTGGATTACATTGCCGTTATGGGGGATATCACCAGTTTTCAGGGCAATCTCCAGTTAAACGTCAAACGTGTCCGCAAGGTGCAGTTAGACGAGTATGATCCGAGGGACTATCTTCCGGTCAGCACACGGGATTTGCAGGAAATGTATCAGGAGCTTACCGCACTTATCGCCACCCTGGAAAACACTTATTTGAAGCGGTTGCTGAACAGCTTTTTTGACGATAAGGAGTTTGAGAAGCGGTTTAAGTTCCATTCCGCCGCTAAGACGGTACACCACGGATTTGTGGGGGGCTTGTTGGAGCATACCTTAAGCGTTGCAAAACATTGCGACTATTTTGCCTCTGTTTATCCGATGTTAAACAGGGACTTAATCGTGGCCGCCGCTATTTTTCATGATATCGGTAAATTAGAAGAGTTATCTACGTTTCCGGAGAATGATTATACCGACGAAGGCCAGCTGTTGGGCCATATTATCATTGGAACAGAAATGGTTGGGGAGCACATCCGTGAGATTCCGGATTTTCCGAAAGGCCTTGCCAATGAGCTGAAACACTGTATTTTAGCGCATCATGGCGAGTTGGAATTTGGTTCGCCAAAAAAACCGGCGTTAGCAGAGGCGCTTGCCTTAAGCTTTGCAGATAATGTAGATGCGAAGATGGAAACAATCCGCGAGATTTTTGCCAATGTGCCGGCAAACAACCAGGAGTGGCAGGGATATAACCGTCTGCTGGAGAGCAATATCCGCAGGTCAGGAAAAGAATAGGGAACCGGTACATACCATAAGCAGCTCACGTAATGCGGAGGCTGCTTATTTTATCGTAACAGTTCAGCCATCAATGTCATTAAGTTAGCACCAGCAACATAAGGCATACTGTAGAAAATACAGCAAAAGCC
>CANQUZ010000223.1 GCA_947627165.1 uncultured Roseburia sp. | reverse complement strand
AAAAACAAAAATGGTTAGACCCCATAAAAAGAATCTAACCATTTCAATCTGTTAGCTGTTAACTTAATGACATTGATTCACAGGCTGTTTTTTATCAGTGTTTTTCATAAGGACCTCCGTGTTTTTGATGTAACAGTTCAGCCATAAGCAGTCTTGTAGGCGAATCATGCTTGCATGAATGAGCATACGAGACTGCTTAGGAGCAGAACGCCCGTTCATGAGCAATTTTGAAGCACGTAGTGCGGGATTGCGAATGGCGTGGGCTGAACTGTTACTTTTTGATGGTGTTAGTATAGCGGAATTTGAGAAAAAATATGCAGGAAGGCAGTCATTCAGGCGTGTTATCAATCTTGCAAAATATAAGATTCTTGTTAGATTGCTATGAAACTTGTGAATATAGTATCATTGACAAACGATATCCGTCCGTGTAAGATAAAGCACATGGAAATTCTGAAAGGTGTACGCTGTAGGGACTTCATTTTGGTATTGGAGGAAAGTAGCAGTGCAATAGGAACATCAGGTGCAGTCATGCGGTGTCAGGTATAAGGCGTAGATGGATAAGACTAGATAGGCGAGACAGAAGAGGCACGGAGGCTTTTATGAAGGTACGGAGACTTGGATTAAATGGAACAATAGAGAAATATGAAGTAGGAAAAGGCTTAGAGGACGGTTTTGAGCTATTTGCGGATATTATGACCAGAGGCTGGGTCACCACAGATATGTTAATCAAGATAGAAACGGAAATCGGCAGGATCGTCTGTCCGTACATTGAAACCAGGAGAGGCAGGAGCTATATCGGTCCAAACGACTGTGTCATTGTGGATGAGCATGGCGCGAAGCATCTCTGTGAGATGGACAAATTATGGTCACATTATGAAAAAATAGAATAAGTATCGGCGCAGAGCCCCTCCGGGAGAAAATAAAAACCCTGGAGGGGCTTGTGTTGCCAGGGAACCTTTGTTAAAATGGGTAACAAAAAGAGAATTGGAGGGACTATTTATGCATATGGCGGATGCGCTGATTGGACCGGCAGTGGCGGCAACGATGTACGCCTGCTCCGGCGTGGCGGGCGGTTATTCTGTAAGGAAAATAAGGTTGGAGAATGATCCTAAAAAAATTCCGGTGATGGGAGTCATGGGTGCTTTTGTATTTGCGGCGCAAATGATTAATTTTACAATTCCGGGGACGGGGTCTTCCGGCCATCTGTGCGGAGGGATGATGCTGTCCGCGTTACTGGGGCCTTATGGCGGATTTTTGGCAATGATAGGGGTACTGCTGATCCAGTGCCTGTTGTTTGCGGACGGGGGATTGCTGGCGCTTGGATGCAATATCTGGAATATGGCGTTTTATGGGTGCTTTCTAGGCGCGCTCCTGATTTGGAAACCGATGATGAAACGGGGAGCCTCTAAGGCGAAAATCGTGGCGGCTTCTCTTTTGGGCTGCGTGTTGACGTTGCAGTTGGGAGCGTTTTCCGTGACGGTGGAGACGTTTCTGTCCGGCGTTCCGGAACTGCCCTTTTCGGCGTTTGTTGCTGCCATGCAGCCGATACATTTGGCGATTGGGCTGGTGGAAGGCCTTATAACGGCCGCAGTGCTCTGTTTTGTATATGAGGTAAGGCCGGAACTGCTCTGGGGCGTGGAAGCAGAGGGGGGCAGATGGACTTTGCGGAAAACCCTTTCGGTCTTTGGCGCATTGGCACTGCTTCTTGGGGGAGCGCTTTCCCTGTTTGCTTCAGGTTATCCGGATGGTTTGGAATGGTCCATGGAGAGGGTGGCTGGAACAGCGGAACTTGAGGCGGCGGGCAGTGTTTACGAGAGAGCCGCAGCGATTCAGGGGGCGGCGTCCCTCTTGCCGGATTATGCGTTTCAGCATTCAGACAGCATGGCAGGAACTTCGTTGTCCGGCATTGCGGGGGCGGTAATTGTTTTGCTGCTGTGCGCGGGCTGCTGCTATTTGTTTAAATTTTTTAAGAAGAATATAGACCATGAGTAATATCAGCCGGACTATTTACGAGATACAAAGCCTGGACGCGCTGGCGAAGGAAAAGCGGTGGATAAACGAGCTTCATCCTCTGGTAAAGATTTGTGTGACGATGCTCTATATAGGAATGACGGTGTCCTTTCCAAAGTATTGCCTGGGCGGGCTGCTTGCCATGGCGGTTTACCCGGTGATCCTTTTTACTGTGGGAGAGCTTTCCTTTCGCGCGGGGCTTCGGAGGCTCCGGATTGTGCTGCCGCTTGTCTGCGTCGTGGGAGTATTCAATCCTTTTTTTGACAGGGAGATTTATGCTTATCTAGGAAAAGTCGCTGTTTCCGGAGGCGTGCTGTCGATGGTCACTCTGATGTTAAAAGGCGTTTTTACCGTATTTGCATCTTATCTGTTGATTGCCACCACCACCGTGGAAAAAATCTGCTATGCGCTGCGTATGCTGCATTTGCCAAAACTATTTGTAACGCAGCTTCTGTTAATTTACCGTTATATTGGCGTACTGTCAGAAGAGGCGGGCAGGATTACCAGAGCCTATGAATTGCGGGCGCCGGGGCAGAAAGGGATTCATGTGAAGGCATGGGGGACGCTGGTCGGGCAATTACTGCTGCGCAGCATGGACAGGGCGGAGCAGATTTATGAGAGTATGTGCCTTCGGGGATATCAGGGGGAATTTTATTATGGGGATAAGATAAAAATGAGGGGGCGTGACATCGTCTATCTGTGCATCTGGACGGCGGCGCTGATTGCGCTGCGCTGCCTTCCTGTGACAGAAAAGATTGGCAGCTTGTTTATGTGAGGGAGGCGTCAGCCATGGCGATGCGCCGTCATAAGATTTTAGAGGGGGCAATTTGCTTCTGTGGCGTGAGAGGAGAGAGTTCATGAGCCATATACACATGGAGATAGAACAGTTGAGTTTTTCCTACGAGAAAAAAGTTCCTGTATTGAAGGACATTTCTTTTTTTGCGGGAGAGCGGGAATCGATAGGCGTCATCGGGGCGAACGGCGTGGGGAAATCCACGCTTTTAAAATTACTGGTGGGGCTGCATCTGGACTTTGAGGGGAGCATCCGGATTGAGGAGATACCGTTGGAAAAAAAGACGTTGGGCAAAATTCGGGAAAAAATCGGCTATGTATTCCAGGATGCCGACAGTCAGCTTTTTATGCCAAATGTGTTTGAGGATGCGGCGTTTGCGCCGCGCAATTACGGGCTGCCTGAGGAGGAAGTGAACAGGCGGGTGGAGATGGCGCTTCGCGCAGTCCATATCGAACATTTGCGGGAAAAGCCCATTTATAAGCTTTCCGGCGGAGAAAAAAAGCTGGCTTCTATCGCTGTCATTTTAACGATGCTGCCGGATATTATTTTGATGGATGAGCCGTCCATAGCGTTGGATCCCCGCAATAGAAGAAACTTAATCGCAATTTTAAATCAGTTTGACCATTTGAAAATCATCGCATCCCATGACTTGGATTTTATTTGGGATACCTGCGAGAGGACTATTTTAATGGCGGACGGTGGCATTGTCTGTGATGGGCGGACGGAAGATATTCTGCGGGATGAAAAACTTTTAGAAGAGCATGGGTTAGAGCTTCCTCTTTCCATTTACAGAAACAACCATGCAGGCTATGCGGAGAATGCGAATATCTAATATGGAATCGTAACAGTTCAGCCATAAGCATTCCCGTAGGCGAATCATGCTTGCATGAATGAGCATACGAGA
>CANQUZ010000222.1 GCA_947627165.1 uncultured Roseburia sp. | reverse complement strand
GCAGGTTCATCTTATGGAACGATTTTTCGCATCACCACCTGGGGCGAATCCCATGGAGCTGGATTGGGCGTAGTAGTAGACGGCTGCCCCGCAGGTTTGCCTTTAGAGGAAAAAGATATCCAGACATTCTTAGACCGCAGAAAACCGGGACAATCACGGTACACGACTCCCCGGAAGGAAGACGATGGGGTGGAGATCCTCTCCGGCATTTTCGAGGGGAAAACCACCGGCGCGCCGATTTCCCTTGTCGTATATAACAAAAACCAGCAGTCGAGAGATTACCGTGAGATTGCTTCTTACTACCGTCCCGGCCATGCGGATTACACCTTTGACCAAAAATACGGGTTTCGGGATTATCGCGGCGGCGGCCGCTCTTCCGGCAGGGAGACCATTGGGCGGGTGGCTGCCGGGGCTATTGCAGTAAAAATCTTACAGCAGCTTGGCATCAGCTTTACCACTTACACAAAATCCATCGGCCCCATTGCAATCTCCCAGCAGAATTTTGATGCGGCGCAAATCCGGGAGAATCCGCTTTATATGCCGGATGCGGAAGCTGCAAAAAAAGCCGCCGACTATTTAAAAACCTGCATGGCGGAACTAAATTCTTCCGGCGGCGTAGTGGAATGCATCGTAAAGGGAATGCCTGTTGGGATCGGCGACCCCGTATTTGAAAAATTAAATGCCAATCTGGCAAAAGCGATTATGTCCATCGGCGCCGTTAAGGGGTTTGAAATCGGAGACGGCTTTGCCGCAGCGGCAGCCACGGGGAAAACCAACAACGACGCTTTTTGCCTAGGGGCTGACGGTTCCATCCAAAAAGCCTCCAACCATGCCGGCGGCATCTTAGGCGGCATGAGCGACGGAAGCGACATTCTTTTGCGCGCCTCCTTCAAACCTACCCCCTCCATCGCGGCCGAACAGCAGACTGTAAACAAATCCGGCGAGGAGATTCAGGTGTCCGTCAGGGGGCGCCACGACCCGATCATCGTTCCAAGAGCCGTGGTGGTGGTGGAATCTATGGCCGCCATTGCGATTGTGGATGCCCTCTTTGCCAATATGAGCGCAAGGATGGATGGCATAGAAGCTTTTTATAAGAAAAACGGGCCGGTTCTCTGAATGCCAGACATCCGGGGACAGAGAGAAAAAGAACGCAGAATTTCTGCGTTCTTTTTATCATATTTAGGAACTTCTTTTAATATGTTGGTGTGTAAATAAATGGTCCGAGCAGTACTCGTAATTCCCTTCGCATTTGGAACAGAATCGGAAGTCCAGGTTGGGGGAATCAAGCTCCGTCCTGCCGCAGACCGCGCATTTATGTTTGGTGATGCCGGAGCCCGGACGCGGTTCCCGCATCTGCGCCTTAAACTGCTGCCTGCGGTGCACTTCATGGGGGCTGTAGCGTTTCAAATTCCTTGTGGACAGGAAAAATACAATGAAACTTAGCAGCGACATGATGATAGAGACGCGCCCCGCCCAGTTCGTTATGATTAAATTGTAGACAATCAGAACGCCGTATACGATTGCCATCCATTTCATTTTAATCGGAATGATAAAATACAGCATTACCTGCATATTGGGATACATCACCGCAAACGCAAGGAAAATGGACATATTGATATAACTTACGCTATATCCCCACCCCAGGTTTGCAGACAGCGCCGCCGCCAGCTCCGGCAATGCGCGGAACTGCGAAAAATACAACGCATAATAAATGCCGTATAAGAAAAAGGCACCAATCACCGTAAAGAGAATCCCGCTGAAGATATAAACATTAAATCGGAAAGTGCCCCAGGTCCGCTCCAGAACCGTTCCCAACTGATAGTAAAACATTGCCATAATCAGAAGAAAGATGATATTGCTCTCTGTGGGCATCAAAATCCAGGTCACCAGACGCCAAATCTGCCCATGCAAGATGTGATACGGGCTTAAGGTCAGCATACTCAATATCCCTGGATTTACGGTATACAGCACAAATCCGACGGTGTAGGCCCCAATCAGCCATACGATCAGATTGGGGATGGCGTACCTCCCCAGCTTACGTTCCAATTTATTTAACCAGTTCATAACACAACCTTACCTTTCCTGTAGTAACTACTTTCCAAGTATAGCCACTGGATAAATTTTTGTCAATCCGCCCACTTTCTCTTCATAAAAAGTTTATATTTTTCCTTGTTTTTCACATTGTTTTTTTGTATAATCCTGTCGTATAATGTACCTTGCCTACGATTCAAGAGATGTGTCTATTATATAGAAAGAAACGAATTGTTGTATAGTCATGCAAGATCATTTTAATATAAGGTTCTGACTGCAGTCAGATGCACTGGAGGCTTTTTATGGAAACTCAAACACTTCACAAACTTGGGATTGATATCGGTTCCACTACTGTCAAAGTAGCGGTTCTTGACGAGGAGGATCGCCTGCTCTTCTCCGATTACGAGCGGCATTTTGCCAACATCCGCCAAACGCTTTCCAACTTAATCGGCAAAGCGTTTGAAGCGTTAGGCGACAGGAACATTGCCCCTATGATTACCGGATCCGGCGGCCTTACTCTGGCAAAACACCTACATATTCCTTTCGTACAGGAGGTTATCTCGGTCTCTACCGCATTGCAGCGCTATGCGCCAAAGACGGACGTTGCCATTGAGCTTGGGGGAGAGGACGCCAAAATCATTTATTTTGAAGGCGGCAATGTGGAGCAGCGTATGAACGGGATCTGCGCCGGCGGCACAGGCTCTTTCATCGACCAGATGGCATCCCTTCTTCAGACGGACGCTTCCGGATTAAATGTTTACGCCAAAAATTACAAGGCGATTTATCCGATTGCGGCCCGCTGCGGCGTGTTTGCCAAGTCCGACATCCAGCCCCTGATTAACGAGGGGGCTACCAGAGAAGATCTCTCCGCCTCTATTTTCCAGGCAGTGGTCAACCAGACCATCAGCGGACTTGCCTGCGGCAAGCCCATTCGCGGCCATGTGGCGTTTTTAGGCGGCCCGCTCCACTTTCTGTCAGAGTTGAAACAGGCGTTTATCCGCACCTTAGGTTTGGACGAGGAGCATACGATTACCCCGGAACATTCCCACTTGTTTGCAGCGATTGGCTCTGCCTTAAATTATAAAAAAGATACGGTCACGACTCTGGCACAGTTAAAGGAACAGCTAAACTCCGAGATTGATATGGAGTTTGAGGTGGCGCGTTTAACCCCTTTATTTAAAGACCAGGCGGATTACGACGCTTTCCGCGCCCGCCACAACGGCCACAACGTAAAAACGGCTGATTTTTCTTCCTACAAGGGGAATTGCTATCTCGGCATTGACGCCGGCTCTACGACCACAAAAGTGGCTTTGGTCGGCGAGGACGGCTCTCTGCTTTACTCTTTTTACAGCAATAACAACGGAAGCCCCCTGGCGACTGCCATCCACGCTATCCAGGAAATTTATAAAAAACTTCCGGACGACGCCCACATTGTACATTCCTGCTCCACCGGCTACGGCGAAGCGCTGTTAAAAGCCGCCCTGATGCTTGACGAGGGCGAGGTGGAAACCGTCGCCCATTACTATGCCGCAGCGTTCTTCAATCCTGAGGTGGACTGCATCTTAGACATCGGCGGCCAGGACATGAAATGCATCAAGATTAAAAACCAGACCGTAGACAGCGTGCAGCTAAACGAGGCCTGCTCCTCCGGCTGCGGCTCTTTCATCGAGACGTTTGCAAAATC
>CANQUZ010000221.1 GCA_947627165.1 uncultured Roseburia sp. | reverse complement strand
AACCTGCAAGGGAAATCCCTGCTTTTTCGGAGGAGCTGCTGGCGTCTTTTGCGGAAGAGGAGCAAGACCAGACAGAAGATGTGTTTGAGGGGACGGGAGTTGGAGGCATCTCCTTTGGCTCGGAGATTGGCGGTGGTTTGCCTCAGATAGATACCGGCTTCCCGGAACTGGAATATGGGGAGCAAAAAAGTCCGGCGGAAGAGCCGAAGGCGGTTTTAGAGCCTGTACATAAAAGGGAGGCAGTTCCTTCCGCGAAAGAGATTCTCTCTGTGAAGGATATTTCTTCTGTGAAAGAGATTCCTTCTGTGGAAAATGTTCCTCCTGTGAAAGAAATTCCTTCTGTGAAAGAAATTTCTTCTATGAAAGAGATTTCTTCTATGGAAGAAACGCTTCCTGAGGATAGGGATTCTGTAGCGCAGGAGATGGCCGAAACGGTTCAAGTGCAGCGGGAATATCAGTATCCACCAGTTGATTTATTAAAGAAAAATGAAAAACAGACGGGAGATTCCAAAAGGCAGCTACAGGAGACGGCTGCCAAGTTACAGCAGACTTTAAAAAATTTCGGCGTAAACGTTACCATCACCAATATCAGCTGCGGACCTACCGTTACCAGATATGAATTACAGCCGGAGATGGGCGTAAAGGTCAGTAAAATCGTAAATTTAGCGGATGACATCAAGCTGAATTTAGCCGCGGCGGACATTCGTATCGAGGCTCCGATACCGGGCAAAGCTGCTATCGGCATTGAGGTGCCCAATAAAGAAAATGTGATGGTATCGTTCCGGGAATTAGTGGAGGCGGAGGAATTTCAGTCTCATGAGTCTAAAATCTCTTTCTGTGTCGGAAAAGACATTGGGGGCAAAGTGACCGTGGCGGATATTGCTAAGATGCCGCACCTTTTGATTGCGGGTTCCACCGGTTCCGGTAAATCGGTTTGCATCAATACCATTATCATGAGCATTCTCTACAAGGCGGATCCAAAGGATGTTAAGTTAGTGATGGTGGATCCCAAGGTAGTGGAGCTTAGCGTTTATAACGGCATTCCCCATTTGATGATCCCCGTCGTGACCGATCCCAAAAAGGCGGCAGGGGCACTGCATTGGGCAGTGGCGGAAATGACGGACCGCTATCAGAAGTTCGCAGAAACCAATGTGCGGGATTTGAAGGGTTATAATGCAAAGATAGAGAGTCTGCCGGAAGTGGAGGGGGAAAAGAAACCGGAAAAACTTCCTCAGATTGTGATTATTGTAGACGAGCTGGCGGATCTTATGATGGTGGCGCCGGGAGATGTGGAGGAGGCGATCTGCCGTCTGGCGCAGTTAGCCCGCGCGGCAGGCATCCATCTGATTATTGCCACCCAGCGTCCGTCGGTGAACGTTATTACCGGATTGATTAAGGCGAATATGCCGAGCCGTATTGCATTTGCGGTGACTTCCGGAATCGATTCCCGGACGATACTGGATATGGTGGGCGCTGAAAAACTGCTTGGAAAAGGGGATATGCTCTTTTATCCCCAGGGGATTCCAAAACCTATCCGTGTGCAGGGTGCCTTTGTATCGGACAAAGAAGTTTCTGATGTGGTGAATTATATCAAAGAACAAAACGGCCAGGTAGTTTATAACGCTTCGGTGGAAGAGCATATGAACAGCGTGGATTCCGGAGGCGGATCGGTAAGCATTGATTCTGCTTCCGGCGGAGACGGGCGATCCCTATTTCGCGGAAGCGGCGAAAGTGTTGATTGAGAAAGAGAAGGGGTCTATCGGAATGCTGCAGCGTTATTTTAAAATCGGGTTTAACCGGGCGGCAAGGATTATGGATCAGCTAGAGGAGGCCGGAATCGTAGGGCCGGAGGAAGGGACAAAGCCAAGACGGGTCCTCATGTCTTTGGAGCAGTTTGAACAATACGAGGAAGAATACCTTTAACTGCTGGCATAAGGGCTTAGTCGTTTTAGTGAGAAAGTAAAAATGGAGGTCATTTATGAAAACAGACATTCAGATTGCACAGGAAGCAACGATGGTGCATATCCGCGAAGTGGCGGAAAAATTAGAGATTCGGGAGGACGAGTTAGAGCTTTACGGCAACTATAAGGCGAAGCTTTCCGATGATTTGATGAAACGGGTGGAACAACGCCCGGATGGAAAGCTAATCCTGGTGACAGCAATCAACCCTACTCCAGCCGGCGAGGGAAAGACGACCACCAGCGTGGGGTTAGGGCAGGCGTTTGGGAAATTAGGGAAAAAAGCCGTCATCGCATTGCGTGAGCCATCCTTAGGCCCCTGTTTTGGGATTAAGGGCGGAGCTGCGGGAGGCGGCTATGCCCAGGTAGTGCCGATGGAGGACTTGAATCTGCATTTCACAGGTGATTTCCATGCCATCACTGCTGCAAACAATCTTTTGGCGGCGCTGCTGGACAACCATATCCAGCAGGGAAATGAACTTGGCATTGACCCAAGGCAGGTAGTTTGGAAACGCTGTATGGATATGAATGACCGCGTGCTCCGCAATATTGTTGTGGGGATGGGCAGAAAAGCGGACGGCATGGTAAGAGAGGATCATTTTGTCATCACGGTGGCTTCCGAAATTATGGCGATTCTTTGTCTTGCAGATGATATGAAGGATTTGAAACGCCGCCTTGGAAATATCATTGTAGCATACAACTTTCAGGGGGAGCCGGTGACTGCTTCCGACTTAAAGGCAACGGGGGCGATGGCGGCTCTGTTAAAAGACGCCCTAAAGCCAAATCTGATTCAGACTCTAGAGCATACCCCCGCCATCATCCATGGAGGTCCTTTTGCGAATATTGCCCACGGATGCAACAGTGTGCGCGCCACAAAGACTGCCTTGAAGCTTGCAGATTATGTCATCACGGAAGCCGGATTTGGGGCAGATTTGGGAGCGGAAAAATTCTTTGACATCAAATGCAGAAAAGCCGGATTAAAGCCGGACGCTGTCGTATTGGTGGCGACAGTCCGCGCCTTAAAGTATAATGGAGGCGTGGCAAAAGCAGATTTAGGAACGGAAAATCTGGCTGCTTTGGAAAAAGGAATTGTAAACTTAGAAAAACATATTGAAAATTTACAGAAATACCATGTGCCGGTGGTCGTAACGTTAAACTCCTTTGTCACGGATACCAGGGCAGAAACGGATTATGTAGAACGATTCTGCAGGGAGCGCGGCTGTGAATTTGCACTGTCGGAAGTCTGGGAGAAAGGCGGAGACGGCGGTGTCGCCTTAGCAGAGAAAGTCTTAGAGACTATCGAACAAAAGGAGAGCAACTTTACGCCGCTTTACGAAGACAACCTTACTTTAGAAGAAAAAATAGAAACCGTGGCAAAAGAAATTTATGGGGCAGACGGAGTTTCCTATACGCCTGCCGCCGCAAAAGAGTTAAAACGCATCGCGGATATGGGAATGTCCCATTTTCCGGTTTGTATGGCAAAAACCCAGTATTCTCTGTCGGACGACCAGACAAAATTAGGAAGACCGACGGACTTTACGGTGAATGTCAGAGAGGTCTATGTTTCAGCCGGGGCGGAATTTGTTGTGGCAGTCACAGGGGCCATCACAACTATGCCGGGGCTCTCAAAAGACCCTGCCGCTTACCACATTGACGTGGACGACGCGGGCGTCATCACAGGCTTATTTTAAGGTATTTATTCTGGTGTCAATCGCAATCGAAAGGAGAAAGATATGCCGCAAATAATTGATGGAAAAA
>CANQUZ010000220.1 GCA_947627165.1 uncultured Roseburia sp. | reverse complement strand
CATGGCTTGCATCAGTCTGCCCGCTATGCCTGGCCCGGGATGGAGATCACCTATGAAGTAGATCGGGGAAATGTAAACGACCCGAACGCTTCCTATCAATGGTACGAAAGAAGCGGCGGATGGGTTGACGGGGAGTATGTAAACAGTGAAAAAGCCATAGAGGGGGCGGTGGAACCTCAGTATACGGCAGTCTATACGGGGGAGGACAGTGATGTCTGGTATCTCTGTAAAGTGACGGAATTTGGGGAAGACTACTGGACCTATACCTCTGATGTTCCCTACCGGATAACGGAGGAAGGCACAGGCTGGTATCATGCCTATGGCAGAAATATATACTATAACCGCGCCGTGGGTGATTCTGTAGTGTTGCGCACGGATATTGTCCGCCAGAAAGAGGCTCCGGAATTAACGATCCGCTGGGAGAAAGAGATTCCGGAATATGATGATGAGAAAAATCAATGGATTGATGAATGGCATCTCCTGGAGGAAAGCGGTGAGACGCTGGAAATCAGCTATGATTCGCTGGATTCTAATCAGGATTATCGTGCAGTTATAAGCGACGGAGAAAAAGAGGAAATTGTCGATTTTTATGTTAGGCAGAACGAGACATTGACGGTAAAGTGTGTAAATACATGGATAGAGGATAGTTCTATTTACAAAGCAGAGATCGGGCAGCCAGTGACCTTAGAGGTGAAAGCTGATAGCCGTCTCCCTGAGGCGGAGATTACCTATCAATGGCAGAAGCGTGTATATGACCCAGAGACAGAGGAATGGGAATATGTGGATATTGAGGGAGCCACAGAAGCATCCTATCGGATTGACGCTGTGACAGAGGCGGATTATGGAAATTATTACTGTCTGGTTTCTGATGGCAATGAAATATATTGGGAAATGGTATATTTAGAGAGATATTATTTTTCCACAACCGGAAAGGATAATTTCAAAGGCTATCTGGGTCAGAAAGATGTCGAACTGACGGTGGAGGCAAGCTATCAGAAAGAGGGGGTGGAACTGACCTATCAGTGGTATAAAGAGGATGAAAATGGGGATTTCCAGCCGATTCCGGGGGAGACCTCAAATACGCTCCATATAGACCTTGTGGATCGGGAAGCTTTGGGAGATTATCAGTGCAAAATTACCGCCGATGGAACAAGAACGAGTGAATGGTTTTCTATTCGGGATCAATTTTCCTGGTTGGGTAGAGGAATAAAATCGGATAAAGGGGATATGGTTCCGCTGGTCGCTGAGATAGACGCTCCCGGAGAAGAGATCCGTTATCAATGGAAACGTATAAATTATGACAATAATGATGAACCTTTTTATGAGGAGATTGAGGGAGCGGTTTCCCCTGTTTATTATGTGGAAGTCAAGGAGAATGGTGATTTTGGATACTATTATTGTGAAATTACCATCAATGGCGTCAAATCAGGGATGGAGTTCTATATTTATCCAAACGAAGAGATGAGGGGAACGGTAGAGCGTACCTGGGGCAGAGAGAAAACCATCGCCTGTGAACCCGGCAGTAAAGTGACTCTGCGTCCGATTGTTTACTGCGAACATAATAATTTGAAATATGAGTGGTTTTATGCAGACTGGGATAACTTAAGATACCCCGATGTGATGAAAGGAGTGACGGAAGCGGAGTATACGGTGTCCCTGGATTCGCCGGAAGCCTATGGAAATTACGGCTGCCAGGCATATTGTGAAACCTGTAAGGGTTCTGTGTTCCTGGATTATTATATCGTAAATCCGGAATGGAAAGATATTCAGGAAGAGCCGAAGCAGCCGGAAGAGCCCAAGCAGCCGGAGCAATCCAAACAGCCGGAACAGCCGAAACAGCCGGAACAACCCAAGCAGCCCGAAAAAACTGCGGTAGAGAGCGTTTCTCTGAACAAGACGGCACTGACCTTAGAAAAAGGAAAAACATCGACGTTGACCGCCTCTGTCCTGCCGGAAAATGCTTCCAATAAGACTGTGACTTGGAGCAGCAGCAATCCAAAGGTTGCTTCTGTTTCCGGCGGTGTGGTAAAAGCGGTGAATAAAGGAAGTGCAACGATTACGGCAAAGACCGCAGACGGCGGCAAAAAAGCAGTATGTAAGGTCAAAGTCGTCATTCCGGCGCAACAGGTATTCCTTTTGAAAGAGAAAAATATGGTAAAGGGAGAGACATTCCAGTTATCTGCCACGGTAGCGCCTGCGGACGCAGAAAAGGAAGTGACCTGGAAATCTTCCAATGAAAAAGTGGTAAAAGTGAATGCGAAAGGAAAGGTTACAGCACTGAAAGCTGGCACGGCAAAAATCACCGCCGTTTCAGAAAGCGGAAAGAGAGCCGTCTGCAAAGTAACGGTAGTCAACAAGGCTGTAAAAACAATTAAAGTTACATTGAATAAGAAAACTGCCACGTTAAATGCAGGCGATAAATTGCAGCTGACGGCATCGCTCAATCCTTCTAAGAGCACGGATACCCTTACCTGGAAAACTTCCGATAAAAAAGTTGCCAAGGTGGATAAAAATGGTGTAGTAACGGCGCAGAAGCCGGGCAAGGCGGCAATTACTGTCCAGACAAAGAACGGGAAAAAAGCCGTATGCGAAATCCTTGTGAAGCAGCCTGCGGAAGCCATAGGATTGGATAAAACCAATGTTACGGTAAAGGTCGGGAAAGAGCTGAAATTAAAGGCAGTCATGAAGCCTGGCAACAGCACGGATACCCTCAGCTGGAAAACTTCTAATAAAAAGATTGCAACGGTAAACAAAAAGGGCGTAATCAAAGGAATTAGGAAAGGAAAAGTAACTATTACCGTAAAAACATCAAGCGGCAAAAAGGCAGTTTGTAAAGTAACTGTAAAATAAAAAATAACGGAAAGGCGTATGGAGCAGTAAAATGCAGGCCATGCGCCTTTTTATCTACTGTTCCATAAAAGCGTTTGAAGGCTGTGCCTAATTTCATCTTTACTTTGTTTGGGGAACATATGCCTGAAAAAGTATATTCTTGCATTATTTTATTCTTGCGTTAGAATGACATTATAGGGTAAGATGATCTGCAGCCACAGAGATGAGCAGAACGCCCGTTAATGAGCAATGCGCTTACGATAGTCGTAGTGCGAGATTGCGAATGGCGTGGGCTGAACTGTTACATTCTTACAGCGCAGAAATAAAGTGAAAAAAGAAAAGCCGCAGAACCGCGGGGAAAGAGGGAACAATGGGGAAATATAAGATGATGAGTTCAGCAGTACCTAACATACCCTGGCAGGAGCGTCCGGAAGGCATAAAGGATGCGCCGGTCTGGAGATATCGGGAAAATCCGATTATCGGGCGCAATCCATTAAAAGGCGTTGCCAGGATTTTTAACAGCGCAGTGCTTCCTTACGGGGAAGCGTTCATTGGTGTATTCCGCGGTGAGCAGACCAACGGAATCCCATACATCTATCTTGGCAGGAGTGCAGACGGGATTCACTGGGAGTTTGACGACAACAAAATTGATTTTGTGGATGAGGACGGAAAGCCGTTTATGCCGATATATGCCTATGACCCGCGCTTAGTCAAAGTGGAAGACACCTACTATATCATCTGGTGCCAGGATTTTTACGGCGCCGCCATTGGCATGGCAGAGACGACGGATTTTAAGACTTTTAAAAGAATGGAAAATCCCTTCCTTCCATTTAACCGGAATGCGGTGCTTTTTCCACGGAAAGTAAATGGAAATTATCTGATGCTTTCCCGCCCTTCTGACAGCGGGCATACGCCCTTTGGAGAT
>CANQUZ010000219.1 GCA_947627165.1 uncultured Roseburia sp. | reverse complement strand
CATCGTATCTAATATTTTTGAGCCCGTTGCAAAAATGAGGAGTAGATCCCTCCGGAATGGTGAAAAACAATTCAATAGCTTTCACCCATAAATTATTGTTTACTTCCTCCACGATGCAGGCAGTGATATGGTCAACGGATTCCTTTGACATATCATACTGAAAAAGCCTGAACTGTGTGGAAGGCAGTTCAAAAATTGTGCAAACAACAGTGATCTTATGCGAAAGCTGACAGTCAATAATATTTCCGCTGGTAGAACAGCCCATGTAAGGCGTCTCTGGAAAAATCCTGTCCAGCACACCACAGACCTGACCGATCACGTCAGGTTCTAACACCTCAGAATAGATCTGAAATACCATCCTTGAAAACTGTTCGGAAGTATATTCTTTTTTAAACGCTGTAAGCTGATCGGCAAACTCCTCAGGATCATGGTAATCAAACCGAAACTGTTTCATATAAACTTTGTACCTCCAAGTTTGTCCATAGGGTGTATCACCTGGAATCACAATTTTGTGCATCCAGCATTCGGGACTTTCTCTCTATCATCTCATCAATTTTTTTAATATAGAGCGATACATCTTTCACATTCTCACATCGCTCGATACGCCCGTTTGGCAATACCAGCTTTGTGATGCTTCCTGCCCCTAACGCCACAATGGTCTGTTTCTCCTCCATCATCAGGATATTATAAATTCCGGCTTTTCCTTCCCTGGCATATCCCACGTTCTCTAAATTTCCCGCCATGCTTTTCTGACGATACAGATAATAGGGAAAAAGCCCTAAGCCGGCGGCATAGGACGCAGCCAGGTCCATATGCTCCTGGGTATTTACCATCTTATAATCCCGGTAATCTTCTTTTAAA
This sequence comes from uncultured Roseburia sp., assembly GCA_947627165.1. GTDB lineage: Bacteria > Bacillota > Clostridia > Lachnospirales > Lachnospiraceae > Roseburia. The sequence continues at coordinate 2,921 of CANQUZ010000219.1, read as the reverse complement.
ATATTCAGGCGCGCCGCCCGTTTTAAAGCCAGCGAATGCACCGTCAGACTGTCCGGCTTTAACGCTTTTATCTGTTCCATCGTCTCCCGGACGTCGGAAAGACTCTCCTGGGGCAGCCCCAGAATCAAATCCATATTGATGTTGTCAAACCCTAATTCCCTCGCCAGCAGAAAGCTCTCTATGGTCTGCTCTACCGTGTGGCGGCGTCCAATCAAATCCAAGGTCTGCTGTTTCATAGTCTGGGGGTTGATGGAAATCCGCGTAACGTTGTATTTTAACAGCACTTCTAATTTTTCTCTGGTGATACTGTCCGGCCGCCCTGCCTCCACCGTAAACTCCAGGCAGTCCGAACGGTCAAAACAGTCCGTAACCTTCTGAAGCAGCCGTTCTAACTGATAAGGCTCCAACGTCGTCGGAGTTCCCCCGCCGATGTATATGGAATTAAGACGTTTTCCCGCAAATTTTTCCGCTGCAAACTCAAGCTCTTTCTCCAACGCATCCAAATAAGCGTCTACCTGACCCGACCAGCTCACCAGCGGATAGGAAGTGAAGGAGCAATACAGGCAGGTGGTTGGGCAAAAGGGAATGCCAATGTAGAGGCTGTATCCGCTCTCATAATCAATCTGCCTTAACAGGGACAGTTCCCGCTTTGCGATTTCAACGGAAAGCTCCGCCTTCTCCTCCGAAGTGAAATAGGTATCCTTCATGCAGGCTTTGATTTCTTCCCCGCTCCTGCCTTCTTCTAAAAGCTTCATCGGAATTTTGACGGGGCGGATGCCGGTAAGCGTCCCCCAGGGAAGGCTCTTCCCGGTGTACTCGGAAAGCATCTGATACAGCATCTGTTTGAGGGCGTTCTTTGCGCCGCTTCTTTCGGAAAACTCTACCTTTCTTTCCCCCTCCAAAAGCCTGCCGTCTCTCCTGTCATGCAGGACCGCCCGGACGGAAGCGTCTCCGTAAAAGACCTCTATTTGAAGGTCTACGGGTTCCCCATATGTTTTTTCTTCCGCCGATACGCCCACATAGGCTTCCGGACAAAACGCCTTCACCAGAGAATGGATATCATATTCAAACTCGGGGCGATTTAACTTTACTTCTATCATAACAATCTCTTTTCTTTCTTACAATCACCGTTCTTATCATGGCGCCGCTCCGAAGCTTCCTCCGAAGCCGCTGGGCGACTGTCACAAATAAGGGTTATACATCCGCTCTGTACCGATGGTGGTTATTTCATCATGCCCGGGATACACGGTAATCGTATCCGGCAGAGCCATCAATTTCTCTTTTATGGCACGGATGAGCTGCGCTGCGCTTCCCTTGGGAAAATCGGTTCTGCCGACAGACATATGAAACAGCGTATCCCCGCTGAAGAGGACATTCTGATAGGGAAACAGGTAACAGCACCCTCCCACGGTATGCCCCGGCGTGTGCAATACGCGAATATGGAATCCGGCTAAATCCATCTCCTGCTCATCCTTAAGATAATGGTCTGCCTGGTAGGCCGCCTCCCGCCCTTCCCAGCCGCTTAAGTTCAGCGCCGGATTTTCCAGGGTTTCTCTTTCCTGTTCCTGGGCATAGATTTCGATCTGGAAACGCCCTGCCAGCTCCGCCGCTGCCCCTGCGTGGTCAAAATGTCCATGGGTCAGCAAGATGGCGGCAGGTCTTAGCTGCTCTTTTTCTATGATTTCTGCCAGGCGGTCTGCCCTGGCTCCCGGATCCACAATCAATACTTCTTTCGTTTCATCATTGATAGCAAAGTAACAATTTGTCTGTACCGAACCTACCACATACTGCTCTACTCTAAGGGGCGCCATAATTCCTCCATTCTCCCAAAAAGGGCTGCCTTTCACTCTCTGCTCACATAAATACGGGACTGCCGTATATCCCATTTGTCTATACAGCAGCCCCTCTGCCGGAATACCTAACCTGTCGTTCTTTCAATATCAATCACACTTTCCACCTGACGCAGCTTATCAATGACACTGTTCAGCTCTTCTCTTCCCTTGGTACTAAAGGATAAATCAATGGTTGCGATTCCCTGCTTGCTGGTATTGGAATGAACAGCGTTGATATCGATTCCCTTCTCCGTAAATGCTCTTGCGATATCTACGAAAAGACCCGTCCGGTTATTTCCGTAAATCTTGATCTCCGCACGGTAAAGCCCATTGCCTGCACTCGAATCATCATGCTGCCACTCCGCATCGATTAACCGCTCCCGCTCTATCTCAGAGAGATTGATGATATTGATGCAGTCTGTGCGGTGTATGGAAACGCCCCTGCCCCGTGTGATGAATCCCACAATCTCATCTCCCGGCACCGGGCTGCAGCATTTGGAAAAATGCACTGCCACATCATAAAGCCCTTTGACAAGAATGCCGCTCTTAGAACGTTTCAGCGGCTCCTTTTCTTTATTTTCAGAAATCCGCTCTATGATTTCCTCGTCGGTGATGTGCGCAAGATGGTCTTTTTTGTACTCCTCGTACATACGGTTTACAATCTGGCCTTCCTTAAGCCCGCCGTGCCCAAGGACGGCAAGGCAGGAGTTCCAGTCGTGGAAGCCGTATTTGTTTAATACCTTCTCCTGATATTGCGGTTTATTGATATCGGAAAATTGGATTCCTTTTGTTTTACAGTAATCCACCAGCATTTCTTTTCCGCGGCTGATATTCTCCTCTTTCATCTCACTGCGGAACCACTGATTGATTTTATTTTTCGCCTGGGTGCTTTTTACAATATTTAACCAGTCACGGCTTGGACCTTTGGAGTTTTGGGAGGTGACGACCTCAACCCGGTCGCCGTTATGGAGCACATAGTCGATGGGCACTAATTTGCCGTTGACTTTTGCCCCCACCATTTTGTTCCCCACCGCCGAATGGATGCTGTAGGCAAAGTCAATGGGCGTGGAGCCTTTCGGCAGGCTCTTT
>CANQUZ010000218.1 GCA_947627165.1 uncultured Roseburia sp. | reverse complement strand
TAGGCAATGGGAAATTGAAATTTTCCAAACCACAGTCTGTAGCAAACGATAGTTTACAGCAAACGATGGTCTACAGCAAACGATGGTCTGCAGCAAACGATTGTTTGCATGAATAAGATTTCTGCAAAATTCATATAGTTATATATGAAAAGAAATAACAAAGAAAAATTAGTGAACAGCTTAGAGCTTCCGAAAGACCTGATGCTTGGGGCGGCCGTCGTAACCGCCACAGGCAGGCGGGAAGTCCTGATATCAAACTATAAAGGGATCCTGGAATATGAGGATTCCTTTATCAGGGTTCAGGCGAAAAATTGCAGGATACTGATTTCCGGTTCACATCTTGCCATTGACTATTATACCAATGAGGAAATGAAAATCACAGGATTTTTAGACACGATTCAATACGAGAACTAGCCTATGCTGTTATCCATGATGAAATATTTTCAGGGATACGTGTATGTCCGCCTGACCGGATATGCGCCGGAACGTTTCCTGAATTTGTGCAGTAACCGTGATATTTTAATCTGGAACTTAACCCCCTGTGAGGATGGGTATGAGTTCTGCATCAGCGTAAGAGGATTTCGGGAATTAAAGCCGATTCTGAAAAAAACACGGACCAAAATAAAAATCTTAGAAAAAACAGGGCTACCCTTTGGGATTTACCGCTATCGGAAGCGGAAAGTATTCTGCTTTGGTCTGGCGCTTTCTGCCATACTGATTTACATCCTGTCAGGCTATGTGTGGAATATTGAAGTAAACGGCAATTCCTATCTTTCTGAGGAAATCATTTTGGAATTTTTAGAGGAAGAGGAGGCAGCTTTTGGCACCAAAATCAAAAACATTGACTGTGCCGCCTTAGAAGAAGAGTTGCGGAGCAAATACAGCGAAGTCATCTGGACCTCCATTAAAATTTATGGGACCAAAATGACCGTGGATATCCAGGAAAATCTACTGCCGGAGGAAGAATACCGGCAGAAAGACGATACGATCTGCGATATTGTGGCGGCAAAGGATGGGACAATTAAGGAAATGGTAACCCGCAATGGAACGCCCCAGGTGACCGTGGGGGCAGAAGTAAAAAAGGGGGATACCCTAGTCAGCGGCCAATTAGAAATTGTCAATGACGACGGGGAAGTCTCCCAGTACCTGTACCATAGCGCCGATGCGGATATTTTGGCGGAAGTGACCTATCCTTACAAAGACAAGGTAAGCGTTCGCTATCAGGAGAAAGTCTACACCGGGGAAGAAAAAACAGATTATCAATTCCAATTTTTTCAATTTACCCTGAAAAATCCTTTTTTCCGTCGAAATCAGGATTCTGTGTATGAAGTAATCACGGAGGAGCGGCAGTTTCACTTCACCGACAATTTTTACCTTCCCATTTTTCTCGTCAGGCAAAGCTTCCATGGCTATGAGATGGTAGAGAAAAGCCGCACGGAAAAGGAAATCAAAGCGTTGGCCGCAAAGCATCTTGAAAATTATATTGCCGATTTGGAAGAAAAAGGTATTCACATTACCAAAAAAAATGTTATGATAGTAAAGGCAAAACAGAGTTATGTGGCGAAAGGCACCATCACTGCGGAGGAAAGTATCGTTTCCCACGCAGCCACAAACATTTCAGAAATTACGAGTGAAGAAAGGCAAGCGACGGATGAGTCTGACTGAACTATCCTTAAATATTCCATCTGAGCACATGGCAAATGTCTTCGGTCAGTTTGACGTTTACATCAAAAAAATTGAACGGACCTTGAATGTAACCGTGGTACTCAGAAACGAGAACATCAAAATTCTTGGAAGCGAGGCACAGATCAAACGGGCCTCCAACGTGTTTTTACAGTTAATTGAATTGTCAAAGCGGGGCAATGTCATTACGGAGCAAAATGTCAATTACGCCCTGGCTTTATCAGAAGAAGAAAAAGAGACTGCCATTTTGGAGATTGACAGAGACTGCATCTGCCATACCATAAACGGCAAGCCGGTAAAGCCGAAAACCCTGGGGCAGAAACAGTATGTGGACGCCATCCGGGAAAAAATGATTGTCTTTGGCATCGGGCCTGCAGGCACCGGGAAAACCTATCTTGCCATGGCAATGGCCATTACCGCTTTTAAAAATGAAGAGGTGGGGCGGATTATTTTAACCCGGCCCGCCATAGAGGCAGGGGAAAAATTAGGCTTTTTGCCCGGTGATTTGCAGAGCAAAGTAGACCCGTACCTGCGGCCGCTCTACGATGCCCTTTATCAGATTATGGGGGCGGAGAGCTTCCAGAAAAATATGGAAAAAGGCCTGATTGAAGTGGCTCCCCTCGCCTATATGAGGGGGCGGACCTTAGACAATGCGTTTATTATCCTGGACGAAGCGCAGAATACCACGCCGGCGCAGATGAAAATGTTTCTTACCCGCATCGGCTTTGGCTCCAAAGCCGTCATTACCGGAGACGCCACACAGAAAGATTTAGCGCCAGGCAGTCCTTCGGGTCTTGACGTGGCACTGAACGTGCTGAAAAAAGTGGATGAAATCGGCTGCTGCGAGCTGACGAGCCTGGATGTTGTGCGCCATCCTCTGGTGCAGAAAATCGTAAAAGCCTACGAGGACTATGAAACGAAAAACAGAGCGGGCAAGAAAACAGGCAGATCCAATCTTTCTGGAAAAAAACAGGAGACAAAAAGGCGATGAAACATTTGCCGCAGAACGGAGCGTACCATGAGTCTTTATATTGAATCAGAAGTGGAAACTTCTTTTGCCTTTGACTGGGAAGCATTAGCGGAAGAAGTCATCCTTTATACCCTATCACACGAATCATTTCCCTACGAAGCGGAAGTGAATCTGACCTTGACGGACAATGCAGGCATCCATGAGATAAACAGGAATTACCGTCAGATTGACCGCCCTACAGACGTCCTCTCTTTTCCCATGCTTTCTTATGAGACAGCAGGGGACTTTTCTTCCTTAGAGGAAGATTATGGCGGCAATTTCAATCCGGACACAGGCGAGGTCCTCCTGGGGGATATCATCATTTCCGTCGATAAGGTATGCGAACAGGCCCAAAGCTACGGCCACAGCGAGAAGCGGGAGTTTGCTTTTTTAATCGTGCACAGTATGCTTCATCTGTTCGGATACGACCATATGACTCCGGAGGAAGCTGCGGTGATGGAAGAAAAGCAAAATCAGATTTTAAATGAGATGAAGATTTTAAGGGCAAAAGATTGAGGTTAGCTACATGGGTAAACAGAGCAAGAAAAGCGGAAACAGTTTTCTGATGCAGGGTTCTATTCTGGCAGTGGCGTCCATCGTCAGCAGGATCATCGGATTAATCTACCGAATCCCCCTGACGAACATCATTGGAGATACCGGCAACAATTATTACGGAACTGCCTTTCGGATTTATAATATTCTATTGATCATTTCCTCTTACAGCCTCCCATTGGCGGTATCTAAGCTGGTGTCCGCCAATATGTCCCAGGGACGTAAGCGAAATGTATATCGTATTTTAAAATGTTCCCTGCTCTTTGGCACGGTGTCCGGCACCATAGCGGCAGCGGTTTTATATTTTGGCGCAGATTTTATCACAAGTACCTTAATGAGGACTCCCCTTAGCATTTTTGCCGTCAGGGTATTGATACCGGTGCTTTTGATTGTGGCGGTCTTAGGCGTTATGAGGGGATTTTTCCAAGGGCTTGGCACCATGATGCCCAGCGCGACCTCACAGGTCTTAGAGCAGATTGTCAATGCAGTGATCAGCGTCTGGGCGGCATATGTTCTGGTGGAAGAGGGGGCGAAAGCGGGAGC
>CANQUZ010000217.1 GCA_947627165.1 uncultured Roseburia sp. | reverse complement strand
ACAATATGGTAAAAAGCATCATTATGCGGATAACAAAGCCTGTCCATGGCAGGGCAAGCAGGAGAAAGGGGAAGGATTTATGAAGAAAATCGGAATTTTTATGGCGGATGGATGTGAAGAAATAGAAGGGCTTACAGTGGTAGACATTGTGCGGCGGGCAAACATGGAGATTACCATGATTTCCATCAGTGGGAAAAGAGAGGTGCGGGGATCCCACAACATCACGTTTTTGGCAGACGCTCTTGCGTCTGAGGTGGATTATGAGGGGCTGGACGCCATCGTGCTGCCGGGCGGAATGCCGGGGACGCTGCATCTGGGAGAGAACGGGACGGTCAATGATGTGATAAAAAAATTTGCATCCGAAGGAAAGCTAGTGGCAGCCATCTGTGCGGCTCCGAGCGTGTTAGGGGCGGCAGGCATTTTACAGGGCAGAAAGGCAGCCTGTTATCCGGGCTTTGAGGAGAAGCTGACGGGGGCTGCCGTCAGTGAGGAAGAGGTTGCAGCAGATGGGAACGTCATTACCAGCCGCGGCATGGGGACGGCAATACCGTTTGCCCTGGCAATTCTTAGATACTTTCAGGGTGACGCAGCCGCGGAGGAAATGAGAAAAGGCATTCTGTATCATGGGTAAAAAGGCTGTTTTATAAAAAAGGAGGGAGATGCCGCACGGTATTGTCAGCCAGCGGCCCTCCCTCTTTTGAGTTATTTAGACATTTCTTCTTCCTGTCTCATAATCATTTTTTTCACCATTTCACCGCCGATAGAACCTGCCTGTGCGGAAGTTAAATCGCCGTTGTAACCGTCCTTTAAAGGTACGCCGATTTCGCTTGCAACTTCCTGTTTGAAGCGGTTCATAGCTTCTTTTGCCTGCGGTACAGCCATTTTGCTGGTGTTAGAACCAGAATTGTTAGATCCACTCATGGTTTTTCCCTCCATACATTTCAATAAATTTGTTTTCTGTAGGATTTACAATATTTTTACTGTAGTTCCTAACCCTAGTATTTACAGGCAATAAAAAAATATGTTGGAAAATATTGAGAAAATTCTTGACAGAAACGAGAGGATGTGCGTATAGTTATATGTATGGATGAAATACGGATAAAATTCTGGGAAAGAGAGGTAAACATTATGATTTTCGATAAACACAGTCTGGCAGAACAAATCAAGAAAGATCATATGATTGCCTCAGCAGATTCGCGGAAATTACGGGGACAGCTTTCAAGAAGGGCTTATCCTGCCAAGCATAAGCCTTCGTGAACTTAAGCTGCCCAAACGGATAGAATGCTTCTGATTTCTTTGGGAGATAGAGCCTGTGGTGATTCATAGAAATGACCGCAGGCTTTTTTGCGTCGCTTTTGCGGCTGCATAAGGCATTGGAGCCGGGGCGCTTGAGACAGCGGCACCCCGGAACAGGAATTGAGAATGGAGGACGAAAACGTGAAAAAATTACATACCTATTTGGCGCGCTGCTGGAAGGGGTATCTGTTTGCCATCGTTTCCATGGTGATAGCGATTGTCTTGGATATGTTATATCCAAAGATTACCCAACAGATTGTAGACGACGTCATTTTCGGCGGCCAGTTAGGCTTATTGACCAAATTGCTGGCCGGAATTGTAATCGTGGGAGTTGGGCGCAGCATCTTTGGCTACTGCAAAGAGTTCACCTTTGATAAAATGGCGTCTAAGATAGGGACAGAGATGCGGAAAGATTTATTTCACCATATCCAGACCTTGTCGATGGACTACTTTGACCAGACCAACACCGGGGAACTGATGGCAAGGGTAAAGGATGATGTGGATAAGGTCTGGAATGCCCTGGGCTATGTGGGGATGCTGGTGATAGAAGTGGTGATCCATGTCACGTTTGTGCTCTATTGTATGTTCCGCCTAAGCTGGAAATTGGCGCTTGTCCCCTTTGCGGCTATGATTCTCTGCGGCGTCACCGCCATCAGGATGGAGCGGAAATTGGATGAGATCTATGAGGACATCAGCGAGGAAAACGCGGTTCTGACCACCGTTGCGGAAGAAAACTTAGCCGGGGTCAGGACGGTAAAAGCCTTTGCCAGAGAGAAGTTTGAAATTGAAAAATTTATGTCTCACAACAAACGCTATTATGAGCTGAATATCCGACAGGCAAAAACATTGGTGCGCTATTATCCGTTCTTTCAGTTCATAGGAAAAGTGCTGCCGGTAACAATGACGATTTTAGGCGGCATCGTGGTGATGCGTGGGGAAATTACGCTAGGTGAACTGGTGGCGTTTGTGGAATACAGCCGTAACTGCACCTGGCCGATGGAGATGTTGGGCTGGCTTACCAATGACGTTTCCGCCGCTGCGGCTTCCTACAAAAAAATACAAAAAATTTATCGGGAGAGTCCGTCAATTTGTGAAAAAAAGAGCCCGGTCGTGCTGCAGAAGGTGGAGGGGGCGATTTCGTTTGAAGGGGTATCCTTTTCCTTAGAAGGGAGGGAAATCCTAAAGGACGTCAGCTTTGTCCTGCCCGCCGGCCATACCCTGGGGATTATGGGAGCCACCGGATCCGGAAAATCTTCCATGATTAACCTGCTCCAGCGGTTTTATGACGCGACGGAGGGGACGGTAAAAATAGACGGAACGGACGTGAGGGATCTGACCTTAAAACAACTGCGTAGCAGCATTGCGGTGGTGCTGCAGGATGTATTTTTATTTTCCGATACCATCGAGGAAAATATCAAAATGGGACAGCGGAAACTCCTCCCTATGGAAGAAATCCGGAAGGCGGCGGAGAGCGCCCAGGCGAAATCCTTCATTGAAAAAATGGAAGAACAATACGGAACGGTCATCGGCGAGCGGGGCGTTGGGCTTTCCGGCGGACAAAAGCAGCGCATCAGCATTGCGCGGGCGTTGGCAAAACACGCGCCCATCCTGGTGTTGGATGATTCGACATCCGCCCTGGATATGGAGACGGAGCATCAAATCCAGAAAACGCTGGAAGCATTAAAGGATACGACAAAGCTGGTGATTGCCCACCGCATTTCCGCCGTCCGCCATGCGGATGAAATTATTTATCTGAAGGACGGAGCCATTGCGGAGCGCGGAACCCATGAGGAGCTTTTGGCGGAGAGGGGATTGTACTACGAAACCTATATGGCGCAGTATGGGGCGGGGAAAGACGTTATCAATGATAGAAAGAGAGGGGCGGCAGATGGCAGTTAATTCCTATCGGGAAGATGAGCTTATGGAAAATGCAGACAGGAAAAAAATTCTGCGCAGGCTGTTTTCCTATTTAATGGACTATAAAGGGACACTTATCGCAGTCTTATTCTGCATGGGCGTTACCGTGGCTATTTCGTTGGTCAACCCGCTTATGATAGAGGCGGCGATTGATCGCTATATCGCGGAATCAGATTTTCCCGGGCTGATTCGGCTTGGGATTTTGGCTCTGTGCCTCAATCTGATTTTGATTGGGATGGTCAAAATCAGAATGTATGTGATGGCTCTGGTATCCAACAAAATCCTGATGCGTATCCGCAAGGAGCTGTACGAACATATCCAGACGCTGTCCTTTTCCTTTTTTGACAGCCGTCCGACGGGGAAAATCCTGTCGCGCATCATTGGGGATGTCAATTCCCTAAAAGATGTGCTGGTGAATATGGTGACGACGCTGATACCGGAATTTATCACCGTTTTAGGCGTGGTCGTCATTATGATGGTAAAGGATTACCGCTTAGCCTGCGCGGCATTAAGCACCCTTCCGCTGATGGCGGCGGGTATCTGGCTGATTCAGACGGCGGCGCACAAGCGTTGGCAGATTTACCGCAAAAAATCTTCCAATCTGAACGCCTACGT
>CANQUZ010000216.1 GCA_947627165.1 uncultured Roseburia sp. | reverse complement strand
GTTGCATACCAGGCTGCAGACGGTCGTCAACGGATTATTTTCAAAAAGCATCCAGCCGGCTTCGTCCAGCTTTTTTTCTTTTAAAAGTTCAATTACCTTTGGAATCGGGGTGTTGATAGGGCAGCCCTTCTGACATTGCGGAACTTTACAATTCAGGCAGCGGTTTGCCTCGTCCATTACATGTAGCGCCATTGCGATACCTCCTGAGTAAATTAATAGTGATTCGACTATGGTTCCCGTCGATGTTTCAAACATTGATAACCTATTATAACATAAAAAGGATGATTGCAACAACGGATTTTTAGATTGTGTTTGGCGGGAAAGGTTCGGCTGCCGTAAGGGCCGGCAAATGCACAGATAAAAAATTCATAAAAAGTAACAGTTCAGCCCACGCCATTCGCAATCCCGCACTACGGGCTTCAAAATTGCTCATGAACGGGCGTTCTGCTCATAAGCAGTCTCGTATGCTCATTCATGCAAGCATGATTCGCCTACGAGACTGCTTATGGCTGAACTGTTATCATAGAAAAATTCTTTTGCGAAAAAGGGTTGGTTTTGTCGTTATTTGGTGTTATAATCTTCCTAATGGATTTTAAAGGATGCCATATGTGAAAGGACTTTAGGACCACTGTACCGTACAAGCGTAACAATATATTCAAATTTATATAAAAATTGGCATTAATTAATAGTTGCGGAATGGGACATATTAAAGTATAATAAGACTAACGGAAACAGCCTGGAATGTGCGACAAACCTACATTTTTGAACCTACATTTACGTTCATGGGATTCCTATATTCGGAGGCGGATGTCAGGCCATCAGTGTCTTTTGGCACACGAGCAGTGGAAGGCAGAAACCAACGTGCGGTTACCCACCTGGCTTCGGCTAGGCGTCAAAAAGTAGGAACCGGCATTTCGGGTCAAGCAAAAGAGATTCCAAGGTACAAACGAGGAACCTTAAGATGTTAAGGTAAGGTGCTTAAGAGAACGTTCGAGATACTTAAGAGAAAGGGTTAAGCGCTTAAGATAGCACATAAGAGAAGGTTTTGAAACACATAAGATAGCGTTCGAGATACTTCAGAAAATACGTTCAGCACATAAGATGGCGTTCGAGAATACTTTAGAGAAAAGGTTCCGCGCTTAAGGCGCTTCCGGAGATACTTTAGAAGAACGTTTAAGGCACGTTAAGAAGATAATGCGATACTTCAGAAGAAACATCAAGATACATGAGAAGAGGGCTTGAGGTACCATACAGATTTCAAGATACAAAAGAAAGGAGCTGCTTTGAAATATAGGCAGCTTCTTTTTGTGCTGATATGGAAAAGCGCGCGTCCTTTCTGCATCGGTGCAGCCTCTGCTTCGGCAGACAAAAAATGACAAGAAGAAAATGGTAGAACATGGAACGAAAAAAGAATCGTAAAATAAAACTGCTTCTTTTGTTGCTGACAGGCGTTTTGTTTGCTTTGCTGGCGAAGAAAATGAAACCGGATGATTGGCAAAAAGAATATTCAGAAGAATACATAGGGCTTTTTGAGGTGCAGTCGGAACTGGCCTTTACCGTTTACACGCCGGAGGAATGGGAGGAATACTTTGCCCTTTATCATAAAGATTACCTGACATGGGAACTATTGCCGTCGTTGTTGGAAAAATTAGGAGTTGCCGAGGCGATCCCCATAGAAGCGCAAAGAAAAGAGAAACCGGTTTCCAGGAAAGAATGGAATGAGATTTACGAACAAATGTTAGATTATCTGGATATGCAGAGGGAAGTGTCCCAAAAGCATATCTTAGTGATACATACAGAGCCGGCAAAAGACGGGCTGATACTGACCACAAACGAGGGGGATTTTTTCGCCCCAATGCCGGAGGGGTGGTTTGCGCCCTGGCAGGCATATGAAATTTATACGATGGAAGAAAACTGCCTTGGGATTAAGGCGGTTTCGGAGGAAGAGACGGAAATTGCGAACGCCTACCTGAAAGAAAACAAGAGCGGCGCGCTGACCTTCCTCTACGCCGGCGGGGTCTATGAAAAGGAAGTAGGGGAAATTGACACCGATTTTTCTTTGGGTGTATGTGACTTGATCGTTCTTAAGGGAGAAGTTGTAAAACTTCGGATGAAGCAGGATCGGATTGAGGGGGAACTGTTATCCTACGATGCCCAGAGCATTGAAATCAAAGATTATGGCAAAATCACCCATCAGGGGAAGCTGCCCGTTTATCAGACTTATGGGGAAATCTCCGAAAAGTCCATCTCTGACATTGTGCTTGGCAATATGAAAGCGGAGTATATCGTGGCAGGGACCGAGGTGTGCGCCATATTGCTTCGGGAACCGGCGCAGATACGCGATATCCGGGTGCTGCTTTTGGCGGAGGATGGGGGGAATTTCCGAAGTGATATTTACCTGAAATGTAATACGCCGTCTCAAATCAAGTATGGAGAGAGGGAAGAGGAAATCCCTGCGGACACTTTGATTCATGTTGCCGATTATCTTTCCGGGACAGAGGGAAAGACCTTTTCGATGGCTCCCGGAGAAGGCGGAACCATCGCCATCTGCGAGGAGGACGGCAAAACAGTGTCTCTGGAATATGCAGGAAGCATGGAAGTCCGAAGCTACGAGGAGGGGTATACCCTGGTAAATCAGATTCCCTTCGAGCAATATCTCTATGCTGTCGTGCCCAGTGAAATGCGCAGGCGATCTGTGCCAGAAGCTATGCTTATATCCAGCTATTGCGGGCTGATTTGGCGAAGTATGGCGCCCACATCAACGACAGCACTGCTTATCAGGTCTATAATAAAGCAAAGCAGACCAGGGAGGCTGTGGAAGCGGTGGAGGCTACCAGGGGAAAAGTGTTGTTTTATCAGGGAAAGGTAGTGGAAGCGTATTATTTTTCCACTTCTATGGGCTATACCGATACTGCGGAAGTTTGGAATGTGGACGACGCGGAGACTTACGGATATTTGCATAAATTCTGTCTAAATAAGTCAGAGTATGACGGAAATCTTTCAAATGAAACTGATTTTTTAAATTATATCAAGAGCAAAGCGGAGGGGTATGACAGCGATGTCAAGTATTACCGCTGGTTTGCCGTTGCAGATTGGCGGGAAAAGACAGAGGAAATGAACCGCATCTTAGAAAACAGGAATTCCATTTCCGATAAAAATGTGTTATATTTTGGGACAGACGGAACCACGGAGGCGGAAAGCTTAAGAGAACTGGGCAATGTCACCGGGATATCGGTGGAGGAGCGCAGCCCCTCCGGCTCGATTCTGACCTTAAAGCTGCAATATGAAAAGGGCGTGGTTCGGGTAAAGACAGAATACAACATCCGCAAGCTGCTAGGCTGCCTGGTGGAAAAAATAGTTTATGCGGACGGCAGTGAGGGCGGGAATGTCACGATGCTGCCCAGCGCTTTCTGCGCAGTCACCGAGCAGGAGGACGGAAGCCTTTTGCTCTCCGGAGGCGGTTATGGACACGGCCTTGGCATGAGCCAAAACGGGGCCAACGGCATGGCGAAGGCGGGCATGGGATGCGAAGAGATTTTGCACGCGTTTTATCAGGACGTGGAAATTGCGGATGTAAATGAATAAAAGAGAGAGGGACCTTATGATCTGGACTATCATTGGAACTATAAAAACGTTTATGGACAAATGCAAGAGGGATAAAATCAACGCCTATTCAGCCCAGTCTGCATTTTTCATTATCCTATCCCTGATTCCTTTTTTGATGGTGTTTTCTTCCCTGCTGCAGTATACCAGCATCAGCGAGGGAACGCTGTTAAAAATCATTGAGCGGGTGATGCCGGAATACGTCTCGCCTTTTCTGATTTCCCTGGTGGATGAGGTCTACA